>JAHEDC010000381.1 GCA_024641425.1 Verrucomicrobiales bacterium
CGCCCTCCTGGATCGCTACGGAAAGCCGATTCAGGAAACCCTCCTCAAATGCATTCGGTCCGACGGTCGCCGATTTGCGGATACAGGGGAAGTATTCGCCTTCACTCATCCGGAGGCACCTTGGAAAGTCCTTTTCGCCGCCGTCGCGGTTGATCCAATGTACAACTCCTCCGCCAAGATCATTTCCGATATTCTCAAGGAAGTCTTCGCCGTTTGCGGAGCTAGGGATGATGTGAGCCGCCTTGTCACGACCGCCCTTGCAACAGGCTATGGAGATATGACTTTGGAGAAGTTCGTTCAAGTGCTGGCGGCCGAGTCCCGCGCGATCAATCATCCCTTCCATGTGGTGCTGGCTCATCCGGATCCGACCGCTTTCGACGAGTGCTGCGCCGCGCTGTCCAAAATTGATTCCGGAATCCCGAACCCATCCGATGTCCCCGAAAACGCGGGGCAGGAAGGGAACCCGATGGCTTTCGGATAAAGGAACCTTCCGGTTCGCCCAAGAAACAAAACGCCTGAAGCCATGCGAGCCATTCCCGAACTTCTCCTGAAGGCCCTGCTGGTGACAATCACCATCGGTCTATGTTTCGCGATCGGGAACGTCCTGGACCTTCCCGCCTGGCTCCAGGTATTCTTTTTGATCCCCGTCGGATACCTCTTCCTGCGTCTGGCGGCCGAGGAAATCCCCCCGGCGTCGATCTGGCTTCCGTATCTGCTCGCGCTGACGTTGCTCGTCGGGCTCTTTGTCGGCGGTGTGAGTCTTCTTCGGAACCGCTTCCCGCAACTCGACGAAGGCTGGTACACCTTCCTGTTCGCCCTTTTCGTCCTCCTCGCACCCCAGCGCCCGGTCGCGAACTGGCTGCGACGCCCGTGGCCGCGTAAAGGGGAACCGGTTTCCACTCCCGATGCGCCCGCCAAAAGCGACTGACCCGAGCGCCTTCGCCCTTGCCTGGCGGGAACGTAAGGTCACCGCCCGCAACTTCCGCCGACGCCCCCGGCTTCCCCTTCTCCTCGCGCTCCCCGCCGTTTTGCACGCCGCCACCGATGACCCGCTGCGCCTTCCCGCGAAGACCGCCGTCGAGAGGCGCGACTTCGACGTGACCGTCGCCACCCGTTCGCGCATCGATGCCCTTCCCTCGAACAGATCACCCCCATCGGCTTACCATCCGAGTGCGAGCCATTCCTTTCCTCCGTTCCGTATAACCCCTGCCGCTCCGAATCACCTACCACCGAACCGTCTTCCGGAACACATTGGTGGGATTCGAAGCCCCTCGCCGCGCCGTATACCCCGAGTGGCGTTTTTGCGGATCGAAACCCCGCTCGGAACGAATGTAGAGAAAGTAGATGGTCGCCGTGACCAGCGTGGCCGGGTGTAGGCAGAAGAGAAGCCCCTCCGGCCAATTCCTCGTCATTGCCGCAACTCCGTGATCCGTTCCAGGGAAGACAAGATCGACCAAAAACCAGATTCCCAGCCAGCCAATAAGGGCAATGATCCAGACGGCGGCCAGACACGCCGGAGCCAAAAGGGCGTGGAAGAGGCCTTCCACGATCGAGCGCTTCCCGTAAATACCGCAAACCGCGCCTACGAGGAAAATTCCCCACGTAACGGGATGACTGAACACATCGCCTGCACTCATAAATGGATCCTACCTCCCCCTCATTCGATATCCACTACAGACACGACGCCTGATTGTAAGGGCTCGACCGAGGCGTGCCTCGCGCGGAATCATTCTCACGGCGAGCAAGCTTGGCTTGCAAATTCATGAAATCCCGACGCACCGCCTCACCGCGCACCCACCTTGGAGAGAAAAAACCTCAGTCTCCCGCCTTCTCATCCAGCACCAGGATCTCCACCTTCCGGAAATCCACCGGATGGCTCTCCGACTGTAAAGAAATCGTCCCCCCCTCAAGCAGCGTTCCGTCGTCCAGCTGCGGGGCCTGATACTCCAGCACCACCTTGCCCTCCAGAATGTGCTTCACCGACTCGCTCCCATGCACCTCAACCTCCGCCGTCACCCACTGGTCTCCCCGATACGTCTTCGAGGTCGAATTCGTACAGTGCCGCTTCTCCAACTTCCCGTCGAGAATGATCTGGGTGCCGGGCGTGCAGAGATTCGAGGTCGTCCGTTCCTCCGTCTCATTGCCGCCGAGCAACTGCACCTCGATCGAATTCGGAAAATCCTGATCCTTCGCCATTGTCTTCGGGTCCTGTCCGTGGATCATAAGCCCGCTATTCCGGATCGCCCAACCCGGCCCGCCCTTCGCCTGTTCCCCGACAAAGCGGTATTCCACCCGAAGCCTGTAGTGCGAGAACGGCGTCTTGTAGAAAAGGTGTCCGAAGCGCTCGTCGAAAGTCGGGTAAGCCTCGGGGTCGCACCGCACCTTCAGGAGTCCGTCCTCAACCCGAAAGGTGTTCCCGTAGTTCTCGCCGAAGTCGTGATAGCGAATCTTTGGCGTCCATCCGTCCAGATCCGTGCCATTGAAAAGCTGCACCCACTTCTCCTCCGCTTTCTTCGCAGGCTCCTCCGCCGTGACAAGCAGGGTTCCGGTGAGAGAAAGAGCGAGCAGCCCCCCGCAGACGAGGCCAAACGGGCGGAAAACGGAAAGAATGGTCGGGGATTTCATGGCATCAGACTAGCAGTGCTTCCCTCCGGAAAAAAGCGCAATTTCTTCGCGCCTCCTTGATCCGTCCGCTCCGCATATTTCCCCCTTCCCATTACGATCCTCTCCACCGTAGTCTTCCCCCATGCACCGGCCACCCTCCACCCTCACCCGTCGCAAATTCCTTCGTGGTTCCGCCGCCGCTTTCGCCGGCGGTTCGCTTTTTCGCCCCGGCCGCGCCTGCGCCGACGACTACCACGACATTCCCCTCGGCGAACGCCCGACGCAGGCACCCGGTCTGGAAATCCTGAATCCAAGGGGGCGCGTGCCCGCTTCCTTCATCATCGACGATTCGACCTGCCTCGTGAACATGGGCAAGTTCTGCATGCCGCAGTTCGCCGAAGCGTGGCCCGACCGCGCGGAATACAAGAAGGACTGGAAGTCGTGGCCGGACGAGATTCCCGATTCCTTCGTCCGCACCTTCGCCGAATGGTGCCAGGATCGCGGGGTGAAGGGCAAGTATTCCATCGTCCCCTATCCGGCGATGGTCGGCTGGGTCGACCGCGAAATGCCGGGCTGGAGCCGTGCCGAGCTGCGGGCCAGCGTCGCGTATGTCCGCGATGTCATGGCCGCCGACTGGGACATTCATCCCGAAATGATCACCCACACCCGGATCATCGACACCAGGACCGGCCGCGCGCTTCCTCAAAAGGACGACGGCACCTACTGGATGGAGAACGGCGGCTGGACACCTGGCAAGAGCGTGGACGAACTCGCGAACTACATCGCCTACGCGCTGAACATCCTGAAGAACGCCGGCTTCCACTGCGACGGCGCAACCACCCCCGGCGGCTTTGGGAACGGTGCCATCGTGAATCTCTCCCAGGCCATGGGCGAAGCCATCCAGTCGGTCTATAAGGTCGACCTCCCGCACTACTTCAAGTATCTCGACCTCGATAAGTCAGGGAGCACCGCCCCGCGCGTCGAACATGTCTCCGGATTGAAAACCGGGAACCCGAACGCCATCGTCAATGTTCTCGGCGGCACCGGCGACTGGTTCGGCGGCTGGGACGGGGTTTCGGCCGGTGATGTCGCGGAGTCCGTCGACAAATTCATCAACGCCGACGCCACCTCCGGTCGTATGGTTGAGATGATCGAGAAAGGCGATCCCGCCGTCTTCCTCTGCCATTGGGCCGGCATGTACCACAACGGCGACCTGACCGGTTTCCGTATCTTCCAGCAGGTCGTCGACCGCGTCATCGCCGCCTACAAGCCCCGCATCCACTGGATGAAACTGAGCGAGATCGCCCGCTACCAGGCCGCGAGGGAACTCACCGCCATCGAAGCCCTCGACGGCGGCTTCCAACTCGACGCCCCCTACCCCTGTCCGGCCTTCACCGTCCGCCTCCCCCTCGCCAGCGACAAGGCTCCCGCCATCCTTCCCGTCCGAGACAGAATACCTCCCAGTCTCCGGGAAGTAGCCACCAAGGAATCCCTCGTCCCTAACACCTGGCTCCGCGAAGGCGATCACGTCACGCTTTGCTTCGACCTCCCGAAAGGCGAAACTGTCGTCACCGCAAACTGAACACTTCCCCACCCATGTCCAAGGTCCTTGTCATCATCGGCGACGCGAGCGAGACGCTCGACACCCTCTATCCCTATTATCGGCTCATCGAGGCCGGGTTCCAGCCCATCGTCGCCGGACCGGAAATCCACCGCTACCAGATGGTCATGCACGAGGTGAAACCTGGCTGGACGATCACGAAGGAATGGGAAGGCTACACCATCCAATCCGACATCGCCTTCCGCGACATCCAACCCGAGGAGTATCTCGGAATCTTCTTTAGCGGAGGGCGCGCGCCGGAATACATCCGCTATGACGAGGGCCTCGTCCGGGTTACCCGCTATTTCTTCGAGAAGAGCCTCCCGGTCGCCAGCGTCTGCCACGGAGTCGAGATCCCCGCTTACGCCGATTGCGTGCGGGGACGAAAGATGGCCACCGTAGCCAAGTGCCGTTTTGAGCTTGAGTCCTGCGGGGGCATTTACGTCGATGCCCCCTGTGTTATCGATGGAAACCTTGTTTCAGGACGCACCTATCACGACAACGGCCATTATCTCGGAGCGTGGATCAAACTCCTTGAAGCCGAGCGGTCAAAATACTGACAAAGCACTACGGCGCCTCCAGAACCCTCCGCGCGCATTCATAGCCTTCCTTATCGGCGTTCTTGCGGACGCCAGTGAGGAGGGCATCGACGCGGAGGCGCGACTTTTTCGCGAAGTAATCGATGAGAGGGAGTAACTCGGCCTCCTTGCGCTCGCCTTTCGCAATAAGATGGTGCGCGTAACTGGCGGCGGCGGAGAGGGCGTAAATCTCGGCTCCAATATCGACAAGGCGCCCGAGCAGCATCTGCTGCTTGTCGAGTTTCGGGCCGAATTTCGCCATCGAATGGAACAACGACCGGGCGAGTCGACGACTCATTCTTGCGGATGCCCTCAAGTGTCGGCGGAGTTTCGGATGCAATCCGGACTCGGCTCCGCGAACGGTCAGGACGGGCATCCAGAGGCCCGGGTACCAGCGGGCGTAGAAGAGGCCCGCCTTGAGAGCGGCCTTCAACCGCGTCTTCACCGGGAGAGTGCTGTTGACGAGGGCGCCGCCGATCTTCAAATGCGGATCGAGCGCCTCGCGGGCGATGAAAAGGCGCATGATCTCGCTGCTGCCCTCGAAGATCGTGTTGATCCGGCAATCGCGCATCCAGCGTTCTACCGGCACCGCGTCCTCGCCGCGGGCGGCCTGCGATTGCGCGGTCTCGTAGCCGCGCCCACCGCGGATCTGCATCGTCTCGTCGACGATCTCCCAGGCCTTCTCGGTGCCCCAGAGTTTGGCCATCGCGGCCTCGATCCGGATGTCGGATTTCTTGTCGCGGTCGACGAGTCCCGAGACGGCGAAAGTCATCGCTTCCATGGCGAAGACATCGGCGGCCATCCGTGCGATCTTGTCGGCGATGGCCCCGTGTTTCCCGATCGACGCGCCCCACTGCTCGCGTTCGTTCGCCCAATGGCGGGAGGCGCGGAGGCATTCCTTGGCCAGCCCGGTACAGGCGGCGGGCAGGGTGATGCGACCGGTATTGAGCGTGGTGAGCGCCACCTTCAGGCCCTTGCCTTCGGCGAGAATGATGTTCTCGCGGGGCACGCGCACCTTGTCGAAACGAACGACGGCGTTGTAGAGCGAACGCAGCCCCATGAAGCGGCAGCGCCGCAAGACCTCGACGCCCGGCGTGTTCATTTCGACGATGAAGGCGGTGACCTGGGTCTTCTCCCGCCCGTTCACGACCACCGACGGCGTGCGCGCCATGACCACGATGACGCCCGCTCGGGTGCCGTTCGTGCACCAGAGTTTCTCGCCCGTGATCTCGAAGAATTTCCCGTCCTCGACCGGCTCGGCGGTTGTCGCCATCTTCGCGGGATCGGAGCCCACTCCCGTTTCGGTGAGGGCAAAGGCGGAGATTTCCCCCTTTGCCACGCGGGGCAGGTACTTTTGCTTCTGCTCCTCGGTGCCGAAGAGAATGAGCGGCTGCGGCACCCCGATCGACTGGTGGGCGGAGACAAGGGCGGTGAGATTTCCGCAGACGCTTCCAAGTTCCATCGCGGCCCGCGCGTAGTTCGTCTGCGAGAGTCCCAGTCCGCCGTATTTCACCGGAATCTTGATACCGAAGGCTCCCATCGCGGCTAGATCGTGGATCACCTCGTCGGGAATCTCACCGTCGGCGTCGATGCGATCCGCGTTCACCTTCTCGTCAAGAAAACGCCGCAGCCGTTCGATGAAGGCATCGCCCTGGTCGCGATCCTCGAGCGACTGCACGGGAAAGGGCGAAAGGTGGCGGAAGTCCGGTCGTCCCATGAAGAAGCCGCTGGCGAGGCTTCCGGAACCGGTGAGGCTGGCATCGCGCGCGGCCTCGGCCATTTCAAGGGCCGCGCGCTCGCCTTCCGACATTT
>JAHEDC010000382.1 GCA_024641425.1 Verrucomicrobiales bacterium
GTCGGGTTCGGGAAGATTGACCGGATGGTAGTGGACTTCGGAAACGACGACGGGACCGACTTTCGGGCCGCTGTTGGGCCCGCCGAGGGTGTTGGCGGTCATGGTGACGAGGGTGTCGGTGCCCGCGCCATTGGGCCAGCGGCCGAGCGTCTCGCCGTTGCGCGAGGCTCCGAAGTCGACCTTGTTGACGAAGCGCAGAAGCTTGCCGGAGGCGTCGGCCTCGAGAAGCCAGACGCTTTCGCCGCGGGATGCGTCGAGGGCGAAGGCCTGGCCCGGCGAGTAGATACCCTTGCTGGCGTGGTTGTCGAGAAAGGTGGGGGGAATCGTGAAGGTCGCGGGCCCGAGGACCGTGATTTCGAACGTACCGTTGTAAGCGCCGATGCCCCCGTAGCCGGAAAGCGTGAGGATGGAGCCGGTGGAGAGTCCGTGGGGTGCCGCCGTCGTGACGGTGGTGGGAGGCGCGGCGGGCGTTCCCGAGTAGTCGGCAATCGGGAGCGCTGAAGGCGCGTTGAACTGGGACTCGTCGAAAACAAGGTAGCCGCCGGCTTGGAGCGAGTTCGCGGGGATGCGGAATTTGCGGTAGTTCGATTTGGAGTCGCTGAGGAACCAGTTGCCGATGGCAAGGGGGGCGCCGGTGGTGTTGAAGAGTTCGATGGAATCGCGCTGGGGAAGGTCGGTGTGGGAGAGCACCTCGTTGACGACGACGCGCCCGTCGGGGCCGGTGCCGGCGGTTCCAGGGGAGCCGTTGTATTCGGCACTGGAGCGCCAGTTGGCGGGATCGGCATCATCGCCAGTGGTCGAGAGAACCTCGAGCGAGGAGCCGTCGCCGTCGGCACGGGTGGGCCAGGGGCTGGTGTCGGAATAGGTGAAGCTTTGGACGAGGGTGCCGTCCCAGGTTCTGAAGGCGAGGGTCTCGCCGTTGTTGTCAAGGGCGCCGGCGTACTGGCCGGCGACGGGGAGGCCGGAGCCGTGGCGGACGGGGAAGGCCTGGGCGTCGGCCACGATGACGAGACGCGCACCGGCAGCGAGAGTGGAGAGGGGGAAGGTGAAGGTGAGGCCGGCGGAGAAGGAAACACCGTCGAGGTTGACGGGGCCGGTCGAGACATTCTGGATCTCGAGGAATTCGAAATCTCCGCCGGAGAAGACGCGGGGCGAGGGGAGGGCGGCCCCAGCGACCTGCTCGAGGGCGGTGGCGGGAGGGGCATTGTAGTGGAGTTCGGTGACGCGCAGGTCGTTCGCACCGGCCCGGGGCTCGAGGTAGAACGTCGCCTCGTTGAGGGCGGACCAGGAATCGCCGGCGCCGACACGGGCCCGCATGCGGACGAGGCCGCTGGAAGGCAGAATCATGTTTCCGGCCAGAAGGACGGCGCCGGGTGCGAGTCCTCCACCGATCAGGCGGGGATCGCTGCCATCGGTCGTGTAGTAGATCGACCCGCTGGGAGCGGTGGCGGCGAGCGTGCCTCCGGAGGGAACGTTACCGCCGTGCTGGCTGCTCCCATTGACGGTGAACTCGGGCGCGATGATCGAACCTAAGTAGGTGTCGGAGGTACCGGGCCAGACCTTCGTGCGCCAGGCGGAGATCATGATGTCGGTGCGGTTTTGACCGGTGGCGGGAAACCAGGAGCCGAGCACCCCGTTCACGGGAGCGAAACCGGGGCCGGTCGGCGTGCCGTAGACAGCCCTTGTCCAATTCTCGTCGCGGGTATAAAGACCTCCCAGCCCACCTCCCCCGCGGTCGTCGCCCCATTTCGCGGACTCGCAGACGATGGCGGTATCGAGGTTCAGCGCGTGCTTGAGGAAGCGCTCTCGATTGCGGGCGTTCGAGAGTTGGCCCCCATTGAAGAAATGCTTGTAGGCGCGGTCGGCGAAGCGGACGCGGAACTCGCGGCGGTCATCAAGGCTATTGATGAGTTGGGCTCCGTCCTGATCGACAGCGAGGTTGTTGGTATTCAAATGATTCTCCATCGTCCGCTCGGTGTCCCAGCAATAGAAGCGCCAGGGGGCGTTGGCGGATCCTCCCCCGGCCGCCCGCCAGTTGTCGGCCGTTTTGAGGTCGTCGTTGTGGCCGAAGTGCTGGATGATGAAGAAGTCGATGTAGCTGTCGACATCAAGAACCGCTTGGATCTGCGACCAAGTGCTGGCCGCATTGGTGACGACGCTCTTCATCGCGTTGAAGGAGGCGGTTTCCGCTGCGGTCGGTTGGCCGGGATTGTAACCGAAAACGGTGGTGTCATCGTATCCGTTGTAGGCGGCGAAGTGATCGTTTTCGAGACGCTCGTGGAGGTTGTAGACGCCCCAGTAAAGGCCATCGATGAAGAGATGGACGAAGTGGCCGCGCCCTCCGTCGGGGTTGCCGAGGGCGATCATCGTGTCCCGCGCCCACTGGTCGCGGATCATGGTGGCGCGGGCGCGCTGGTCGGCGGCGCTGTGAATCCACGAGTTGTTGTACATCGACCGCAGCTGGATGCTGTCGAACCTGTTGACCGGACTCTGCCCGAAAAGCGGGTAGTTGAGGCTGCCTTCGCCATAGGAGGCCCGGAAGCGAAGGCTGAACGAGTGCTTGATCGCGCTCCCGGTGTTCCGGCTGGCTCCGCCCTGGAGTTTCAGGCCACAATCGATCTGGAAGCCCTTCTCGATGTTCACGCCGTCGACGCTAGGATCGGGCTTGAAGTATTCGGCGGAGATGCCGAGCTCCCGGTTCCGGTTCTGGGTGTCGGAATAGATGCCGGTTCCCGGGGCGAAGAGGCCGTCCTTGGTTCCGATGATCGACACCGTTGGCAACGAGCGGAGTCCGGAAAGGAAGCGGTCGCCGTATTGCGGGGACTGGGAAATGGCGGTGCTCACATCGTAATCGCCGGTGTTGCCGCCGCTGAATATCGGAAAAGTGGGCGCGCCCGCCGTGTTGATCCGCTGCTGCACGATGTCGGCGGGGAAGATATAAGACTGTGAATCGACGTTCGTCGGGATGAAGCCGGTCTTGGAGGCGATGGCGCGGACGACGGTGGTCGTGGTGATGGGAATCGGAGCGGTATAGAGGATGCCGGTTGTGGGACTGGGGGGGGAGCCATCGGTCGTGTAGCGGATTTCGGCTCCCGGGGTAAGGGTACTAATGGCGACGTTGAAGGGCGCCGTATAAAAGCCCCTTCCGTGGCTGAATTTCGTGTCCGCGACGGCGATCCCGTTCGCATTATTCGGGGCACCCGGAGTCGGAGTCGCGAAGTAGACGGAGGAGAGGTCGGTGGGGGAAACGCCGTAGGAAATGTTGGTGTCCTGCGAGGGGAAATTCGTGCCGGCGGGTCCGAATTCGCTGGCGACCGAGAGGTCGGGCCGGACGAGGGCGACGTATTCTCCGCTGGCGGTGAGGCTGAAGTTCGTGTGGAGGTTGCCGTTGGCGTCGGGCATGTTGTCTCCCGAAGCAAGGATGACAAGGAAGCCGTTGGCCGGGACGAGGGTGCCTGGAGGAAACGTCCACTTGTTCGGCGTGGAGGCACTGTCGGTGAGGAACCAACCGCCAACGTTGACTGCGGAAGCGCTCGTGTTGTGGATTTCGATCCAGTCGTCGAAGCGTCCGGGAACCCCGTTCGGGATCGTGGTCGAACTGTTCGCGGCCATGAATTCGTTGACGCGCAGGGTCGAAACCTGCGGGGTAGTGAAGCTGAGGGACGGGGTCGCCCACGCGCCGTCGGCGGTGTTTACTCCGAAGACCGAGAAGTAATAGGTCGATGAGGCATCCAGGCTGGAGAGCGGAACCGAGAAGGAACCGGACTGGGGCCCGACGGATAGGGTGTTCTGCCAGGCGGCCGGGGTCGTCCCGCCGTCGGTCTTGCCATAGTAGAGTGTGATGTTCGGGGATTCTCCACCGGTGTTTGTCACGACGCCGCCGACGAGGGCGGAGACGGCGGTAATGTTCATGGCCGGAGTATTCGACAGGGATGGGGGAAAGACCTGGAGGGTCGTGAAACTAGCGGTGGACGGGGCCCAGGCAGTGCCGCCGGAATTCGTGGCCGAAGCCCGGAAGAAATGGGTCGTATTGTGGGGAAGTCCAAATAAGTCGGTCTGGAACGCGCCACTCTGGACGCCGACTCCGGCGCTGTTCTGCCAGGCCGCGGGAGTCGTGCCGCCGTCGGTGGTTCCCCAGTAAACCGTCACGTCGGGAGCCTCCCCACCCGTGGCGGTGACCTGTCCGTTGAGGTCGGCGGCGAAGTAGGAGACACCGGTCGCGGGTAGGTTTGCCACCGCGGGCAAACTCGCGGCCGGAGTGGTCGAGAATCCGGCGGTTGGCGTGGCCCAGACGCTACCCGCCGCGTTGCTCGCGAAAGCGCGGAAGAAGTAGTTCGTGCCGGGAGCGAGTCCGCTCAGTGGCAACGTGAAAGCGCCATTCTGCGTGCCCATCGCGATGGCGTTATCCCAGAAACCCGTTGTGGTGCCCCCGTCGTTGTCTCCCCAGTAGAGGGTGACGCTTGGATTCTCCCCGCCGGTATTCGTGACCTCTCCGCCGATGGTTGCGGAGTTTCCTGTGATGGAAGTCGCCGGGTTGTTGACAAGGGTGGGAGCGGTTACGGGAACGCCGCCTCCCGCCCAGTCCACGGTCTGACCGAAGAGCTGGAGCCCGGCGGCGGTAAGGCTGTTGAACGTGTTGTCGGTAATCGGGAACATGACGCGGCGTCCCTTCGCGGGACTGGCTCCCGAAGTGGCGACGAGGGCATCGCCGGTATTGGCGACGAAGATGGCGGGATTCCCGATTCCCGTGCCGTTCGTCGCGGTGGCGAGCGTGGTAAGCCCGGCGAAAAGCCCGGTTGTGTTCAGTGTTTCCCCGGCCGTGACAAAGGAAACGGTGCCGGTGAGTCCGGCGGTGATGGGATGCTGGGTCGAGATTGTGACCTGCGTGGTCGTGGTGGACTTCGTCATGGCGACCGAACTCAGTCCGAATTCGCCCGAGGCGGAATCCATGACCGCCTCCTCCCAGTTGACGATCCCGGCCGTAATGTTATGGAATTTTCCCCGGATGTCGCCCGAACTCGGAGTTGACGAGATGACGAGAACGTCCCTTCCCGTGGCCGAGGCCGTGTTGGCCGTGGAGGCCTGGAGGTAGGTGACGTTGCCCGCTCCGTAGCGGTTCTGGAGGTAAGTCATCACGGTGGCATCCGCACCCAGGGCCGGGGTCGCGTTCGCTCCGATGAAGAGGACATTCAGCGCGAGGGCACTGGAGGCGAAGCTAGCGGCGAAAAAAAGAGCGGCCGCGACGGCGAGGGAAGACGAGAGGCGAGGAGATTGGGGGGATATCATAAAGCGGTGGAGGGGACGATGTACGCGTCTGCCACGGGATAGTAAACGGCGTCTCAATGCGGGGAAGAAGAATGGAGGGGTGTTATCTGGGAGAACACGTCAGAAACCGACGGAAAGCCGATCATTTCATTGTGGCTGAATCCGCGCGGGAGGGCGAGAATAATCTGAGGGCCGAAGCCTCCGTTACTGAGCCTCCAGCCCGGTCGGCACTCACCACCCTGACCGCCCGCCCCTATGGATCATCAAACCGGTAGAGGAACGCACCCTCGTGTCGCGGGGCCGCATGCGCCCCGGGCTCGCCGTTCGCGAGCGCACGGTTATCCCCGGAGCGTTCAAGCATGGGGCCGGAAAGCAGACCAGGGTGAAACCACAGAGCAGGCACAAGCCGAAGCGAAGTTTCCTGGCGCAAGCGTGGCGGAATCGAGATTGTCCCGTCAAGACAATCGGTCGGTCGGACGTCCTCGGGGTTGGGGGAGAGTTTCCCTGGGATCCCCGTTGACAGGCCTCAGCCCGCGCTGACGATGGCGATGAGGTGGCGGAGTTCGTCGGCGGTCTCGGCGGGATCGTGGACGGTGGCGGCGACTTCGGCGCGGAGGATCTCGCGGAAGCGCACGCGGAGCCGGTGGATGGCGACCTTCACCGCCGTCTCGGAAATCCCGAGCGCGCGGGCGGCGTCGGCTTGCGCGCGGTCCGCGCCGCCGTCGAGCCACGGTTTGAGCGCGGCGAACTGCTCCGCCTTGCCGGAATGCTCGGCCTCCAGCGCGGCGAGGGCGCGGGCGATGACGGTGAAGGCCCACTCGCGGTCGAAGAGCAGCTCCGGCGCGGGCTCCGGAGTCGCGGGCATCGGCAGGCCGGGCGCGGTGTCGGCTTCCCCGACGAGCGGGACGTGCTCCGCGCCGCCGCCGCGTTTCTCCGCTCCGGCGGCGGCGCGGTGCTTGGAAAGGAAATGCTTCAGGGCCCCGAGGAGGTAGCTCCGGAAACGCCCGCGTCCCGGCTCCGGCGTCCCGACGCCCCCGGCGAGGACGGCGGCGAAGAAGGCGTGCGCCAGTTCCCTCGCCGCGTCCTCGTTCCGTCCCTCGCGCCGGAGGAAGGCGACGACCGGCGCGTAGTAGGCGGCGCAGAGGTCGGAGAGCGCGACCGCCGCCTCCGGGCCCGCGCCGCGTGCCGAGACGACGAGCGTCCAGCGGGTGGTGTGGAAGGCGGCGTCGCTCATGGATAAGCTCCCATACGCGACGAGGGGAGCCGGGGCATCTGGAAGGCGGGTTCGGCGAGGTTTCTTTCGGTAGGGGACACGAACCGAACGCTG
>JAHEDC010000383.1 GCA_024641425.1 Verrucomicrobiales bacterium
CAGCATCGCGCGGAAGGGTGGCGCGAGGAGGAGGAAGCCGAGGGCGTCGGTGAGGAAGCCGGGCGTGAGGAGCAAGGCTCCCGCAAAAAGGATGAGGAGGCCGTCGACCAATGCGGCGTGCGGAAGCCTGCCCCCGGCGAGTTCGGAGCGGATGCCCTCAAGCACGCGAAGCCCCTGCCGACGCGTGAGCCAGGCACCGAGTAGGGCGGTGATCACGATAATGGCCAATGTCGGCCAGAGACCGATTAGCCCGCCGATCCTGATGAAGAGGGCGAGTTCGAGGATCGGAATGGCAATGAAGAGGAGGACGAGTTTCCCGAACATGCCCCCACCCTCGCCTTCTCCGACAGCGCTGGCCAGCGGAAAGGAAACGCTCAGGAGTTATGGGAAAGCCGCGCGCGCTGGGCGGCGAAACCGAGCGGCAACCCGAAGAGGAAGCCGGCCGCATGGGCGAGGACATCGGTATTCACGCCGCCGACTCCGAGCCACCCGAGCAAGGCGACGCCCCCGCCCAGCGGAACGATGACCCTTGCCCACGGTGCCCGCTCCGGCGCGAGGAAGGCGAGCAGAATGCCGCCTCCGGTGAGCAACCCGAGGGCCGCGAAGACGGCGGTCGAGGCCCCGAGGGCGGTGTATTGCTCCGGGTAATGAAGCCAGGCGGTAAAGACATTCCCCGCCACCCCGGCGACGAAGATGAGGGTCCACGCGAGGATGCCGCCGGTCATCCGCGCGACGAAGGGCGCGAAGAGACAGCCGAAGACGATGTTCCCGCCGAGATGGGAAAGATCGGCGTGGAGGAAGAGGGCGGTGAACGGACGCCACCACTCGCCAAGATCGAAAAGCCCGAGGCTCGACGAGACTCCCCAGTCGGTGAGCCCGGGCTGGCGATCCTGGAGGAGGAAAACGACCACCAGCGAAAGGGCCCAGAAAAACGTGAGCCAGGGCGCGGCGGGAAAATGGGGCACTTCCAACGGCACCACACTGCGGGCCGCGTCCTGTTCCGCCTCGTAGGCGGCGACTTCCGCCCGCAGTCGCGGGGCCTGCCCGACCTCGGTCAGGAGCGCGAAACCCGGCGTGCCCTCGGCGGGCGCGGCGGCGAGCCAGATCTCCGCATCGGCAGCGACCGCCACCAGCGCGTGTTCCTCCGCCGTTTCCAGATCCGGATACACGGCGACAGCCTCAAGGCTGCCGTCCTCGGGCATCGGTTCGTGCGGGTCTTCGGTGTGCATGGGAATCGCTCCGAATATGGGACGAATCCGGCCCCGCCGCAAACGACACGAATATCCGGTCAGAGGGAATACGGAATCCGAATCCGGGGATCGCCCGCATGGAAATCCTTCGCATTCCGTGTCACGAGGATACAACCCTCGCAGTCCGCGCTCGCCAGGATGATCGCATCCGGCAACTTCAGTTTGAGGGCTTTTCGTTCCACCACCGCCTTTCCAGCCACCGCCGACGATAAATCCACTCGTTCCATCGATTGAAAAAGGGCCAGGGCCGCGTTCCGTTCCCTCTCGGTTTCGGCTCCGCACATGACTTCCATCCAACTGATCACCGAATAGAGAGCTTCATCGAAACGATTGATTTCGGCCTTCGCTTTCGGTTCACCCTGAAGGTAGTCGATGAGCACATCACTATCGATGAGGGCTTTCATCAGTCCCATTCTTCCCTGAGTTTCCGGACTAAGGCCTGACTGTCGCGCCGTTTTCCGTTCCAGGCGCCGAAGGTCTCTTCCCGGCTCAGGGCCTTCTGGTTCGCCAGCATCTCGGCAATCGCACGCCTCACCGCTTCCGCTCTCGATATGCCCTGGATTCTACAAACCTCGGCGAGGGCGGAAACTTGCTCATCGGGAAGATCGACGATGGTTCTCATGATAACGTCATCATATATCAAAAAGGCGGCACCTCAAGGGCAAATCGCGGCTGGCGCAATCCCGTGAGAGAGCTCTCACCCTTCCCCCCGCGACGCCGCCGCGAGCAACGCGGGCGGCTGCGGATGGAACTCCAACTCCGGATTGCGATCCGAGACGAAATTCACCATCCACTGGTCGGGCAGGAGAACGACCCACTGTCCGGCCGCGTCGCGCGCCAGCGAGGCTCCGGTGGAAAGCGTGACCGCCGGCGGTTCCGCCGTGATGATGCCGGCGGATGAGCCCTTCGGGCTGATCCAGCGGACGACGCTCCACGGCGCGTCGTCGATCCGGCATTCCGACTTGTATTCGGATTCGAGCCGGTATTTGAGCACCTCGAACTGGAGCGGCCCGACCGCGCCGAGCAACGGCACACGCTGGAGGCTCTTGTGGATCTCATACGACTGCGCGACGCCTTCCTTCAGGAACTGGTCGAGCCCGGCGCGGAAGCGCTTCATCGCCGAGGTGTCGCGGTTCACGACATACGCGAAACACTCCGGGGCGAAGCGCGGCATCTCGTCGAAATGGATGCGCGGATCCGTGGTCAGCGTGTCGCCGATGAGGAAGTCGTAGTTTCCAACCAGCGCGAGAATGTCGCCGGCGCAGGCGAGGTCGAGCGTTTCCCGCTCCTGTCCGAAAAGCCGCTGCGAATTGGCGAGGCGCACGCGTTTGCCCGTACGCGTGTGCGTGACCTGCATATCGCGCTCGAAGACACCAGAGATGATCCGGATGAAGGTCGCGCGGTCGCGGTGCTTCGGGTTCATGTTCGCCTGGATCTTGAAGACAAAGCCGGAGAAGGCCTCGCCCGCCGGATCGACCGGCACCTCGCCGGCCTTGCGCGGCGTCGGGGCGGGCGCGAGGGCGAGGAAGCGCTCCAGCATGTGCTGGACGCCGAAGTTGTTCATCGCGCTGCCGAAGAAAACCGGCATCTGGCGACCGGCCAGCACCTCGGCCACATCGAGCGATTGGGTCACGCCGTCGAGCAACTCCAGCTCTTGCACCGCCGCGTCGTGGATGTCGGCGTCGAGCGCCTCGCGCACCGCCGGATCCTGGATGTCGCGCACCTCGATCGGGGCCATGAAAGCTCCCCGGCGCGTCCTTTCGAAAAGACAGACCTGCCCCTGCTCGCGGTCGAAGACGCCCCGGAAACGCGGCCCATCGCCCAGCGGCCAGGTCAGCGGCACCGGCGGCAGGCCGAGCACGCGCTCCAGCTCGTCGATCAGTTCCAACGGCGGGCGCGAGGGACGGTCGAGCTTGTTGATGAAGACGAAGATCGGCACCCCGCGGCGGCGGCAGACCTCGAAGAGCTTCAGCGTCTGGCTCTCGATCCCCTTACCCGCATCGACGACCATGACCGCCGCGTCCACCGCCGTGAGCACGCGGTAGGTGTCCTCGGAGAAATCGCGGTGCCCCGGCGTGTCGAGGAGGTTCACGCAGAAGCCCTCGTATTCGAACTGGAGCACGGTCGAGGAGACGGAAATCCCCCGCTGCTTCTCCAGTTCCATCCAGTCGCTCGCCGTCGATTGCTCCTGCTTCCGCGCCGTCACGCTGCCCGCGAGATGGATCGCTCCGCCATAGAGGAGGAGCTTCTCGGTCAGCGTCGTCTTGCCCGCGTCCGGGTGGGAAATGATCGCGAAGGTCCGCCGCCGCGCGATTTCCTTGGCGTGGGGAGAGGTCGGTTTCGGGGTGGTCGTAGAAGTAGTCATCGGGCGCGCGGGAGGCTCCCATGGTTGACCGGCACAGGACAAGTCGCAAACGGGAATTGCCCTCGCGACCAAGAGCGCCGCGCGCGCCCCTCCCACGTAGCTCGCCATTCCAATGTCGAGGGGTGGCGCGCTCGCGCGGGGGGCACGGAGTCCGGGACGCGCACCTTAAGTTCCAAAAGCCAGTTCCAAGAGCCTGAACTCTTTTGCTTTACCCCAAGTCGTCACAGCGATACGACGAGATACTCGAGCAAATCGCTGCCCGCGTCTTGCCATACAGACACGGGCGCAGTTCAAGGAAATCCAACACCGCTCGCTCCACCGAAAAACAACGAGCAGGCTACTTATGCGAAAGCCATTCGGGACAGTCCCCGAAAGTAATCTCTTGAATTCCCAGACCTTTCTTGTGTCCCAATTGCGGTTGGGATAGTGGGTAATGCTTATGAGAATTACTGCCATTCCCCAATGCCTCCTCGCCATGGCCATGGCGGGGTTCGTTTCCTGCAAGGCGATCGAGTCAAAAAACAAGGCCTTCCTCACCAGCTACGATGGGTTCAAGCAGTCGTCCAAGTGGAATGACGCGGTCTCATACCACGGTAATCTCAGCAAGCTCAGGAACTACGACAAGGTTTTTATCGAGACCGTGAAGGTCGTTCCTCCCGAGGATCCTGACAGGCTGGATTTTACCAGGAATGCGACCCCCGAGGAACACCAACAGCTTGAGTTGGCATTCCGGAGGGCGCTCGAGCGGGAAATGAGTCTGGAGCTTCCGCTTGCGACAAAGCCGGGCCCCGGCACTCTCTCGGTGCGTGCCGCGGCACTCGAAATTCAGCCGGGCAACCCACTGCTTTTCGCCTCCACCTACGCCCCTTATGTCAGCATTGCGACTGCTGGGGTCGGAGTCGTCAGCGGATCCAAGGTCGGGGCCGCCGATGTGATCGTCGAGGCCGAGATGATCGACTCCGTGACACGGGAGCAGTATTTCGCACTCATCGATCGCACCGGCGGGAGCAAATTGCGGCCGATGCGAGGGCTGTCACGATGGAAACATGTTGAAGTCGCATTCGCGAAATGGGCGAAAAAATTTCGCGAGACCGTGAAATCGGCGACCGAAGACAGCCGCTGATCCCGCCGCCCGGGCCGAAATGACTCCGGCGTTCACACCGCCACCCTTGGCAAGCTCTCCCCTTCGTCATTCTCCTCGCTCTACGCGCTTCCGGGAAGCCGGCGTCAACACCCGACCTCGCCACTCGTTCGGCGGTTCATTGAGAACCGTTTGCCGGAAGGCACACCGCAGGCGCATCCCCCTGAGATGACCCGTTTTGATTGCATCCCGGTTTCTGTTTTCGGCCGCCATCACGGCAGCACGGGAACCCGTGCTCGATGATCCGAAGCGTAGGGCCAAGATGGCGGAAGAAGCAGCCAGGACGTCCATCTTTCTCCCTGCCGGAAGGCGGCGCCGCGAGGGCGCGAATTTCTCCTTCATTCCGGCGGATTCGCCGTTACGGTTGCGGCGGCAGGCAGTCCAAGAAGTTCCGCGAAAACCGCATCCATTCCGAACCCACAAGAATCACCAACCCTATGAAACGCATCCTTCTCCTCTCCCTCGCCGCCGCGATGGCGGTCACCACCGCCGCCGAGGCGAAACCGCTCAAGGTCTTCATTCTCTGCGGCCAGTCGAACATGGAGGGGCACGCGCAGACGCTGACTTTTCCCGCGATCGCCAGGGATCCGAAGACGGCAGACCTGTATCAGGAAATGGTCGATGCCGACGGCAACCCGGTGGTCTGCGATGACGTGTGGATCGCCTATTCCTACGGCGATTTCGGGGGAAACCCGGTCGGCAAGCGCTCCGGCAAGCTGACCGCCGGATTCGGCAGCCAGCACCACATCGGCACCGGCAAGATCGGGCCGGAACTCACGTTCGGGATGACGATGCGCAAGACCGTGGGCGAGCCCATTCTGCTGATCAAGGACGCCTGGGGCGGCAAGAGCCTGATGGTCGACTTCCGGCCGCCCAGCGCCGGCGAGCTCGAGGACGAAAAGGTCAGGGAAAAGGCGGGCCGCTGCTACAAGCTTCTGATCGAGCACGTGAAGGAAGTGCTGGCCGATCCCAAGCAGGTCTGTCCGGACTACGACCCGAAGGAAGGCTACGAGCTGGCTGGCTTCGTGTGGTTCCAGGGCTTCAACGACATGGTGGGGAGCTATCCGCGCACCGATCCGACGCAGGGCAAGAAGAGCGGCAAGGACTATTCAGAATACAGCCGCCTTTTGTCCTGCTTCATCCGCGACGTGCGAAAGGATCTGTCGGCGCCGGAACTGCCCTTCGTGATCGGGGTGCTCGGCGTCGGCGGCGAGGCGGCCGGCGAAAACACCGAGGCCTTCCGCGCTGCCATGGCCGCCCCCGCCCTGACCGCCGAGTTCAAGGACAGCGTCGCGAATGTCTTCACCCACGAATACTGGCCCTCCGAGTTGGATGACGTCCGCGCGAAGGAAGGCGCGGTCAAAGCCGGTTTCTCCGACAGGCAGAAGGCGATCAAGGAGAAGCAGAAGAACGGCGGGGACTGGAAGCAGGATCAGGCCAAGCTGGATGCGGAGATGCGCGCGCAGACCGAGAAGACGCTGACCAAAGACGAACTATTCCTGTTAGACAACGGGATCTCGAACCAGGGCTTTCACTACTGGGGCTCCGCCAAGTTCTTCGCCCAGATCGGGAAGGCCTTCGCCAATGCTCTGACGGGGCTGGAGAAGAAGTGAGGGAAGAATCCCTACTCCACCCGGCGTGCAAATCTTTTCATTAGGTGCCCCCTTTTCATTGACCGGCTGCTAAACGGCCACACCCGCGCGATCCCCCATCCGCGCGTAGACCTCGCGCTGCGCAGCGCCGTGCTCGACCAGATCGTCGGAAAGGCGCAACCGTCCCGGCTCGCAGAGCACCAGGGTCATCGAGCCGCCGAATTTGAAATACCCTTT
>JAHEDC010000384.1 GCA_024641425.1 Verrucomicrobiales bacterium
TCCTTGCGCTCTAGCACCGCCGCGCGCACGTCCGCATTCCCGCTATGATCGCCATCAGGGCCCTTGGCGGTGCCTTCCGGCGGCAAAGCGCTGAGTATCGGCGTCACTCCCTCCATGTTTTCCCGGAAACGCATGTGGTAATACCATTCGTCGTTCGTCTTGAACGGCTTCACTCCCCGCGTGACGGCGTGCTCGGGAAACCGGGTGAATTCAGCCTCCCAGTGAGGGTTCACCGACCATTTCGTTTCGAAATATCCACCTGTCCATTCGAGGAATTCCTTCCCCCCGCGTTCCTTTTCAACCTCGACAGCGTAATGGATGCAGCCGAGTCCAACTCCGCGGGCCATGACGGGAGCCAGTTCGGCAAGATGCGGCACAACCATGTGGCCGCCGCCCCCATCACAGAACATCACCACCGCGTCCGCGTTGTCGAACGCGGTCGGATCCTTCGGCCAGCCACCGTCGTAATTCACCGCCAGAATCTTGTCTCCCATGTTCGTATTCAGCGCGTTCGCAAGGAGCAGGTTTCCCGCCCGGTGCTCGTGCGACCCCCAGCCGTGACTCGGATTCCCCGCGACGAAGACGACCTTCTTCCTTCCGGCCTCCAGCGGAAGGCGCTTGATCCGGATGTTGCGGAACTGCACCTTCATCGGATCACCGGCATGCAATTGGAGGGCCAACACGCCGCCCGCCCTCCGCTGTTCCTTGTCCTCATCGTCCAGTTCGGACATCTGCGTCCCGTTGATGAAGTGCTTGAAATTGTAGCCCTTCGCCACCACGTGGTATTCGTTCCAGTCCTCCTTCTTGATCTTGCCCTGAAGTTCCTTCGCATCACCGAGAACGCCCGTCACCGTCGGCTGGTGGTTCTCGCCCACGACGGCCTTCTCCCCGCGCTTCGCCAGAATGCCCCGGAAGCGCTCGCCGTAGTTGAGTCCCGACCAGGTCTCCCCGGCCTCGAAGTCCGCCTGGTAACCGCCGACTACCCACTTCTCGTTCGGCACCTCGAAACTCCGGTACTGGATACCCGAATTCCCGCCGACGATCCTGTATTCCGCCTTCAGCTCGAAGTCGTCGAGCTCGCCCCCCCGCCAGATGATAAAGGTATTCCCCGGTGTCGGTTTCTCCGGCGTCGTCTGTCCCGTGATCGTCCCGTCCTCGACCCGCCAGAATCCCGGATTCCCGTCCCACCCTGCCAGTGAGTTCCCGTCGAAAATCGGCGTAAAGCCCTCGGCATCAGCCGCAGGGAGACTGGAAGGAAGAGCCGCGAGCGCAAGCACTCCGCCGGACAGAAGGGAAACGATTCGGGTTTTCATGGTCTTCAAGTAAACGACGGATTCCGGGAACTTCTCACCAATGATCTCGCAATCAGGCACCCGCGAGGGCGGCCTTGATATACTTGATCCCCTCGGAATAGACGTATTCCGGGCTCGGGAAGAAGTCCCGCCAGACCCGCGTCGCCGCCGCCAGTTCCGGCAGCGCGCCGCCGAAAGCCTCGATCGTTAGCCAGTTGTCATAGCCGTGGCCCACGAACTTCGTGATCGTCTCCGTGATCGGGCAATGCCCCGTCCCGGGCGTTCCGCGGTCGTTTTCGGAAATGTGGACGTGGCGGATGACGCCGATCGCCTCGTCGATGGCCCCCAGCGGGCTCTTCTCCTCGATGTTCGCGTGGAAGGTGTCATACATCGTCCCGAAGCTCGGATGCCCGACCCGCTCGACGTAGCTTTTCGCCTGCTCCATCGTGTTCAGCAGATGCGATTCGAAACGATTCAGGCTCTCGATGGCGAAGGTGATCCCCGCCTGCGCGCCGACCTCGGCCACCGCGCGATGGACTTCCGCCGCCCGGGCCAGTTCGTCCTCGGTCGGATACGCGCCGGTGAAATTACCGAGCACCTGGTAATACGGCCCACAGAGCACCTCGATACCCGCTTCCGCGCCACAGTCGACGACCCGCTTCAAGTGGTCGATCGCCCCCTGCCGGTTCACCGCCACCGGGCTGATCGGATTGCGCTCCTCGTCGGGACACACCGTCACCGCCGTGCATTTCAGGCCCGTGTCCTTGAGAAATCGCCCGATCCTGGCAAAGTGAGAGGGATCGCTGGGATCGAAGATCGGAATCTCGACGCCGTCATAGCCCGCGGCCTTGAGTTTTTCGATCACCGCGAAATCATTCTCGGTCACATGTCCGGTCCAAAGGAGAAGGTTAAATCCGATTTTCATAGGCGCTGAGTCTAAACCCCACTTTGTCCGCTTTTCAAGCGAAGTTGCCGATTCCTTAGATTCCCCGTCCCTCCAATGCAAATCCCTCACGACGAACCCGTTTCCGCCCCTGCCACCGCCGATGATCTGGTCGGCGCCCTCCTCCGCCACTTCTCCGGCGACACAACGGGCGAGAGCGTCGGACCCGACCTCATCCGCGAACTCCGGTCCGAACTCGAGAACAACGCCCTCCTCCGCGACGACATGCTCCGCCTCTGGCACATGCTCGCCGCCTGCATGGCCAAGGTCGAACGCCCGACCCGCACCGCCATCGGCGAGCCGGTCAGAATCCTCAACCTCGCCTGTGCCCACTGCGAGGAAGCCCCCGTCCTCGGTGCCTTCTTCGGACGCGTCGCGCCCGTGCGCTTCTACGGAATGGATGTCCGTGCCCGCGAGATCGACCGTGCCGCCCGCCGCTACGAGGTCACCGAGAAACTCTTCCGCAAGTTCACCGCGCCCGCGCTCAAGGGCGAGGGCTCCGCGTTCGAATTCATCGCCGACGACGCCACCCGCCTCCGCGGCTACAAGCAACTCCCCGACACCTTCGACGTCATCTTCATGCGCCACCAGAACGTCTGGAACGACCGCAAGATCTGGCAACGCATCTTCGCCTTCGCCCTCGACCGCCTCGCCAACGACGGCCTCCTCGTCATCACCTCCTACTTCGACCGCGAGCACCTCATCGCCCTCGACACCTTCAAATCCCTCGGCGCCCAGGTCCTCGCCTCCCTGAAGAATCCCCGCTCCCGCCCCCTCGACTACCCTGGAAAATCCGTCGACCGGCACGTCGCCGTCCTTTCCCGGAGCAAGGCGGAGCGTCCGTCGGTCATACTGCCGTGAAGGACAGGCAGAGCGGATCTCGACCTCGGGCGTAAGGCTTCGATTCCTCAGAAGGTATCCTTCAGAACTTGGACGGCGGCATCCGTGTATTCGGAAACCGCCGATTGAATCCTCTCCCACCTCGTCGATTGGATCGTCGATTCGGTGAGAATGATCGTCGTAGGTCGCCCTAGATTATCAATCGCCCTCGCCTCGATGGGCTCGCCGTAGTTCCGAAACACGATCATGATCGCTGCTCGATTATGATCGACCCTTTCTGACGTGAGGAACGCGAAGCGCAGCAATACGGCCACGGCGACAACAAGCACTGTCCAGCTTGCGACGAACGAAGACTTCGGTCGTGTCATTTCTATCTTGAAAAAAGCGTCGGAGTCCTGCCACCCGTTACCAGGGGCGTTCCTCCGATTCCGGATTGGGTTTCTCCGTATCGTCCGTGTTCGACTCCGCAGCGGCAGCGGACTGGCCAGCGCCTTCTGCGGCCCCGCTGATTCCGGACGCGCGCTCCTTGGAAGTCAAAGCCTCAAGCAGGCGGTTGATGTCGTCGCCATGCCGTTCGGAAATCCCGCGCTTGATTGCCCGGACTTCGGCGATCACCTCGTCCGCGATTTTGGGTGGGGTGTCAGTTAGTATCATCGTCGTTTCGTAGTTCTTCCGGGCTGCACGTCACCGGCATGCGGTAACCCGAATCATTGCTTTTCATCCGCATGCGCTCCCGGAGATGCGGATTCGCGATGTGCTTGAAGTTCCACGTCACAAGGAACCCGATCCGGGGCACGGACGCAAGGTCGATGAGAACGGCATCCGGAGAAGCGAGGACCGGGACCAGACCCGACGCGATCAGCATACGCGCCAGATCAGCCACCGCCTCCGTCACGGGAACCACCCGGATGCCCCGGAGGAGACCGAGCCGCGCCCTGGCCATTTCCGGATCACCCGCGCCCGCTCCATTGAGGGGCTCCGTGGAGGTGACAAGATCGAATCCCGAGCAACCGCCGTCCCACCGCTCGCGTGTCGCGAGCTGTCGGCCCGCTTGGAGGATAGACTACGCGTTCCTTGAAACGTAGTAGCTCGGAATGGTCGTCTCGATGTATGCCGTCGCCATGATCGTGTCGTTGGGGTCAATTCCTCACAGAACATTGGGGTCATCCTTCGCCTGACCGAGGGCGCGCTCCGGCTCCTGGGTTGAGGATTGAACGGTCATACGACTTTCGACGCGGAGCTTCGATGAGGCGTTTCCCGCCAGAGCGACGGCCAAATGCCGTGCAGGATTGCCAGGAGCACAGCCCCGAGCCCCAGGGGAACGAAGACCAGAACGGTGGGAAGGATGGAGGGCGCACCGGGCTGGGCGCCCTCCGCGACCACCACGGGCGTCAGGAGCAGCCCCGCCGCGATGACGAGCCACCAGAGGATGCAGAGCAGCGCCGCGATGACGGATCGTTTGAGGACAGCGAGGAACTCGCAGACAAAGACCGGCAGGGGAACGAACAGCAGAATGAGGGTTCCGAAGTACACGCCCGGTGAATCCACCGGCCAGGAACCGAAAAGGATCCTGCTGGCACCGAGCAAATAGAGGACAAACAGCACGAAGACGATGAGCTGTAGGTGGCACGCCAGACGGCGCACCCCAAGACGGAGACAGGAAAGCGGGGTCCGGTGCTTCACGGGAGGCCCGGAGCGAGGCTGGATGGCAGCGGACGTATTCATCGCCTCCCACCCTCGCACATCGGATGGGGAAATGGGAAGGGGTTTCTTCGGACGGGAGGGCAGAGACGAGCCGGGAAGCCGTCCGCGAAAGCGCCGGAGGACCGGCGCAGTCCAAAAGCTGCCGCGACGGCTCCGGGCGAGAGGGCCGCGTGGTGACGCCGCTTTCGAAGGGAGGTGGAGTTTTTTCTATTATCGTCCCGTCGTTTTATCCTATATTCCGCCGCTATTCTGCCATGAAGAACGCTCCCGCGACAAAAGGCCCCATGACAGCAAGACGCGCCGTCGCCTTCCTCTGGGCCTTCTTCACCTTGCCCATCGTTCTCGGGGCCCTCGTCCTCTTTGTGGTCGCGATCACCCTGGAGGGCCGCCTGTTCGCCATCGCGACCATCACTCTCATCCTTGCGCCAAGTGTTGCCGCATTCGCGCCCCGCGCCCGTAGGTTGGTCGGAAGCATCGTCGTCATCGGACTTTTGTCGCTCGTCGCGTGCATTGTCCGCGCACCGACCGAGAACGACGGCAAAGCCGACCGCGCGCAAGTCCACTTCCTCAACGGCACCCACCACTCGAAATTCTCTCCCGCCACCCTCGTCCCGGAGGCCGACCAGCAGATCCTCGGAACCTGGCTCTTCGGCACCGTCGATCCCCTCATCAGCGCAAAGCAGGCGAAACAATTGCGCCACGATGTCAAAGACCTCTACGGCCAATTCCTCGAGGACGAGGATCTCAGGAACCTTCCCTCCACGCTGGGCTTCGCTTACACGGATCTCTTCCTCGGGAGCCATCCGGTCGGCAACCTCTTCTGCTACGTTCCCGAAAAACGGGACAACGTCGCGCATCCCTTCCCCGTCGTCCTCTTCCTCCACGGCAGTCTCGGGAACTTCCAGGCTTACTGGGTCATCTTGAAACAACTCGCCGACACCGCCGGAGTCGCCATCGTCGCTCCCTCCTTCGGGGCCGGAAACTGGAACCTCGAAGGCGGCACCGAGACCGTCGCCTACGCCGTCCGCTTCTGTCGCGACGATCCCCGACTCGACGCCGACCACATCCATCTCGCCGCCCTCTCCAACGGCGGCATGGGCCTGACCCGGACCGCCGCGGAATCCCCCGACGATTTCACCAGTCTCATCCTCCTCTCCGCCGTCACCGAATTACCGGTCATCGATCACGAGTCCTTCCGCAACGGCTGGCGGGACCGCCCGGTTCTCCTCATCACCGGCGACACCGACAAACGCATCCCCGCCGCTCACCAGCGCGAGGCCGAAGCCCGGATGCGCACCGCTGGCATCCACGTCGAATCCCACTACCTACGGGATGCCGATCACTTCCTCTTCTTCACTCACCGCACCGAACTCCTCCGCATCGTGACCGACTGGCTTGCCCGCTGAGGCCACGCTCACTGAATCTCCCCCGCTTCCACGAACACCATCGCCCTTACTTCCCTGTAGCTGACTTCACTCTCAAATCCCGAATCGTGAACAGCCCGGCCTCGCTGCAGTCCCGCAGTCTTCTCGCCCCGCTCTTCCTTCGCGCTCCGAAATCCGCTTTCGCCACCTCGAAATACCCGTTCACAAAGGCTTTCGAGCCCAGCACAAGCCCCTCAGAAAAATGCCGCACCCGACACCGCAGCAATTGCGCCAGCGTCAACTTCCCGCCCTTGCGCACGATCCTCTCCACCTCCGCCTGCGTGAATCCACCCTTCCCCGATGCGGTCTCGTCCCCCGCCCCGAGCAACAGCTTCCGGTACTCCCCCTGCACCCGCTTCCACTCCCGCCTCGCCTCG
>JAHEDC010000030.1 GCA_024641425.1 Verrucomicrobiales bacterium
GTCTTCCTTCGTGATGACGCCGACATCCTTCGTGCGGTCGTAAAAGATCTTGTTCCGGCTGAGAAGGTTGTCGGTTTCGTCGATGACCGGGAGCACGCCGTCGAGGAATTCCTCGAGCTGCTGGATGAAGCCGGGCGGCAGGTCGCGGATCTGGCCGCCGACGCGGGTGAACGAGGTGGTGAAGCGCGCTCCGGTGAGGAGTTCGCAAAGGTTGTAGACCTTCTCCCGCTGGGTGAACGTGTAAAGGAAGACGGTCATGGCGCCGACGTCCATGGCGAGACAGCCGATGCCGAGGAGGTGGGCGGAAATGCGCGCCATCTCGCAGCAGATGACGCGGATGGCCTTGCCGCGTGCCGGAAGCTCCCAGCCCATGAGTTTCTCGACCGCGAGCGCGTAGGCGACGTTGTTCGCGAGGGGAGCGAGGTAATCCAGTCGATCCGTGTAGGGGATGAACTGGTTGTAGTGCATGTTTTCGGCGATCTTCTCGTCGCCGCGATGGAGGAAGCCGATGTCGGGATCGGCCTTGGTGATAACCTCGCCGTCGAGTTCGAGGATGAGGCGGAGGACCCCGTGGGTCGCCGGGTGCGACGGGCCCATGTTGAGCGTCAGTTTCTCCCCGATGAGGTCGTCGGTGGTCTGCTGGTAGGCCTCAAGCTGCCCGGATGCCTTGGAGGCGGTATCGGGCGTTTCGAATTCCTGCACGGTGTGGGCCATAAGGTCTTTTCGGGACGGGGGAAATAGGGTTCGCCGCTCATTATCAGTGCGGAGGAATCCCCCGCAAGCTCAATTTGTGAAAAATTTCACAAGCTCGGCGGGAGCCTCCCGGATGCAGTGGCCACTGGCCTCGATTCGACCTGGTCGTTCGCGGTACCGGGTGCTTCCCGAGGGCGCGTGGCCGGGATGGATGGATTCGTTACGGAGTGCGGTAGAACCGATAGTAGCGGTGCTCCCCGGCGATGCTGTCGGTGAATTCCACGTGATCGCTCCCGGCCAGCACGCTCTCGCCGAGCGGTTGCCACTGGATCAAGTCTCCACTGGCCTCGGCGGAGTAAAGGAAGCCTGGCTCGGCGGCGACGCGGAAGGTCACGGTGGCTCCCGAGATGGAAAACGTGGCAACGGGATCCAGGGCGCGGGCGCCGTTTGCCGCGCGAGGGCTGGGCGTCGCGAGCGCGACGGTCGCGCCACTGATCCGCCCCATGGTCTTGTCCGGCACCTGTTGGCCGAAGTCCACGCGGTCGACCAAGGTTCCGTCGGGGGCGGAGAGGAGGATGCTCTCGCCTCCCGCGTTGAGGCTGAATCCAACGTGCAGTTCCGGGCTTGAGGAAGGTTCGTTCTGCACCGTTTCGTTGTCGGCCCAGATGAGGAGGAATCCGCCAGCGGGAATGCCGAAGCCCGGAGGGATCTGGTATTTGAAGGGATCGGCGGGATTGTCGCTGAGGAACCATCCGGCGAGATCGACCGCTTCGGCAGCTGGATTCGAGAGTTCGATCCAATCCTCGAAATCGCCGTCGGCAGGGTCGGGAAGAAGGGATTGGTTGGACGCCATCCATTCGTTGATGACCAGCGCCGGCCAGCCGCCGCTTCCGGTGTAAGTGACGGTGAGGGATTCGCCGGCGATTTCCGATCCGTCCGATGCGAGGGCGCGCACGGCAAGGGCATTGGCTCCGGGCTGGAGGAAGAACGGCGCACTCCAATCGCCCACCGACGACCAGTCGAGTGCCAGCGGGACGCCATTGATCGTGATCCCGGCGGTGCTTACGGGAGCCTTGCCGGAGAGGATGATGGTCTGCGAGGTGGTGGAACTCCCGTCCGTCGGCGCGACCACATCGAACGGGGAATTGACGGCGTCGAGTTGCGGCCGGATGAACGCCGCGCGCTGGTCGATCCATGCGGGCACCGAGAGGTTGTAGGGGCCACTCGGGGAGAAGGGGGACGTGAAGCCGAGCCCCGCCGCCGCGTAGGCCGCGCGCTTCGCCTCGAGGATCGGGGTGACGCCCGCTCCGGAAAAAAACGTCCCGAGCGATTCGTCCATCGCGCGCCAATACGAGCGCACAAAGGCGGGAGTCTGGTACATTCTCTGGAGGTTGGCATCGACGTCGGGCGGGAAGAGCGCCTGGTTGGTGGGATCGTTGAAGACGCCGAGGCCAACGTCGAAGTCCCATGTGAATTGCACCCACTTCCCCCCGTTCGGTTTGTAGAGGTAGGTGTTCTTCCAGTTCGGATTTCCGAAGGCATCCCAGAACGAGGCCAGGTCGATCATCGCCCACGTCCGCATCCAGTTCTCCATATCGATGATCTCCAGCAGGCGCCGCTTGTAGTCGGGGCCCGTATCATCGGCGCGCCGCATGAGGTCGATGATGCTCGTGTCGTCCAGCCGTGTCCGGCTGCCGCGTGCTCGGGCACCGGTCGTCCACCGATAGCGGGCCGCGCGGATCGCGCCGTCCGCTTCAAAGACATCGATGACATTGCGCACGAAGGGCTGGATGCGCGCTCCCGCGTCCGTCGTCTCGTTGTCGTTGCTGGTCTTGAAGAGCTCCCCCTCGTCGCCGGGAAAGTGGGAGTTTGCCACGACGCCGTCCGGCTGTTCGGCATCGTGGTAAATGGTGAGTCGACGAATGCCGTTCATGTAGAGATAGATGTCTCGGCGATGCAGCGTGGGCAGGTGCAGCTGGTCGGCGAACCAGTGCATGAGTTGCTCGCGCTGATTGGTCACGTCGCGCACCGGATAGTCAAAGGTGAGCTTGTCCGAGCCGAGGATCTTCTCGCCGGGTGGGAGCAACACGTCGTACGAGACCGAGCCGCTCAGGGGATCACCGTGGGAGTCCTTATTGCCGCCGTAATAGGAACCGGCGGCATAAACCGGGCGCGCGTCATTGTAGATGAAGGTGACGGGAAAAGGATCGTTGCTGCGGAAGGGCTGCGTGTCCCAGTCGGCAAGCGCGGCCTGGGTGATCCACAGGCGGTAGGTGCCGAACGACGGCCCGCCTTCCGGCTCGCCCACTCTGGCAAGGCATTCCCCCTCGGGCGGAAAGACGGAACTTGCGATGATCGGAGCGGCATCCTCCGCGATCACTTGAAAAGCCACCAGGGTGCCGCTGGACTGGGCGGGAATTTCGGCGGAAAAGATACCGTCAGCCGGAGTCAGATCCGCTCCGATTCCGTTATCGCGCATGGGCAAATCGGTGAGGCTCGATGCAGGATCGAGGCGGTAACGCAAGGTCACGGCCGCGACGCCATCGGGATCGGCGACCTGCGCGAAAACGCCGAAGGGCTCGCCGGCAGGCGGGAGCACGGGGCGGTGGGTGACGAGATCGATGGCGGGCCCGGCGTTGGCGACGGCCTTGCTATTGATGGCGCCGGGAGTGCCGAGGTTGGTGGGGAGTTCGAGCCGACCGGCGGCTTCGAGCCAGTTTCCCTTCAACCTCATAAGAAACTCGGGATGGCCGGCCAGCCAGCGGACGTGTGCGCGGAGCGTTGCCCTTGATCCCGCGGCGAGGGTCTGATTGAGCACGGCGCGCGCCCTGTTCGGCCCCGGATCGCCGCGCCGGGTCGCGATCAGACGGAGGGAGTTGCTCCCCGCGAAGGCATCACCCGTCTCGAGCACGGAACGGCGTTGGTTACCCTGGAAAAACCAGCCGGTCGTTCCGCTCTCGAAACCACCGTTGGAAAGCGTGTTCGAACCGCCTTCGGGCGCGACTTCGACTCCGTCGACCAACGCCTCGCCCGGCCCCAGCAGGAACATTTGCACCTGGTTCGCCGGAGCGCTGCCATTGCCGTGGGCTAGCGTTCCGGTGAACTCGATCGTCGTCCACCCGGCCTTCGCCGACTCGTCGCTGTCGGCCCAGTTCGAAGCTGCGAGGGAACCGCCACGCGGATCGATCCTTTCCAGCGTGGCCCCGCGCCCGTCGGCAAAGCGATGCCATCGGTCGGAATCCGTGTAGGCGATGGCATCCTCGAGAACCAATACACCGTCGTCCGGGCGCGAGAGTTCGACGCGCTCGCCGCCGTCGGACAACGCTCCCTCGTAGTTTCCCAGCACCCCCGCCGGATCGACGGACGGATGATTCGCAAGGGTGCGGGCGCGATCCTTGGCGATGATCAGAAACCCGTTGGCCGCGATCTGCGTCCCTTCCGGAAACGCGAAGGTGATCCCGGTGGTGAACGCCCAACCGGTCAGATCCCGCGCCGTGGCGCCGGGGTTGTGGAGCTCGATCCACTCGTCCGCGTCCTCATGGGTCGGCGCGTGGAACATGATCTCATTGATCACAACCCCCGGTTCCGAAAGCGCCCGCAGCGGCGCATCGCTCCGCTTTCGACTGAAGGGAACGTCCGTTGCGGCTGCGGGGAGAAACACGGCATCGAGAATCCGGGTGCCAGCGGGATCCGTCAGGTAGACGGCATCGCCCTGCGAATCGAGAGCGAATCCCAACTGGGATTCCTGGAAACGCAGAACGCCGCGGGCCGTGATCGATGTTCCTGCCGGGATAGTAAATTGACCGAGCGTGTCACGCGCGTCACTCAGCAGACAGCCTGAGAGATCGACCGCGAACGGCGCGGCATTGCGCAGTTCGATGAAATCCTCGAGGGGAGGATTCGAGTTGGTCAGGACCGTGGAGACAAAGACGTGATCGAGAGGGGACGAGGGGACGGGATCCTCAGTGCCGGGCGAGCCGCCGATAGCATGGCTCGACGCCCATGCGCGCGGGTCGCCTTCCCCGTAGGAGGCGCGGGCGAGGACCAGCGAGTGTCCCGTTCCATCCGGCGCGGCCGGCCACGGTTCGCGGTCGTCGTAGTTGACCTCTTGGACGATGGCGCCGGACGGTTTGCGCAGGCGGATGCGACCGCCGTCGTTGGGGAGATTGCCGATCCACGGTCCCATCACGTTCGCGATCCCATTCTCGGTCTCGACGTCCGCGGGAACGCGTGCCACGACCAGATAGCCCCGCGCGGGAACGGAGGTTCCCGCTGGAAATGTGAAGGCGACAGCGCCGCTGAGCCGCCAGCCGGTAATGTCCTCCGGCCATGGCTGCGAGTTGTAAAGTTCGAGGAACTCGAGTTCCCGCCCGTCGACGCGACGGGCGGGGTGGTAGAGGATTTCCGAGATGGCGATGCCGCTGCGCCGTGATGCCGGGCCGGGCGGCTCGTAAGCCAGCGCCTCGCGGGTGGGGAACACGGGGATGTCGATGGTGACCACCGCCGGTTCGGATTCCACGAAGCCGTTCGCGTTGCTTACCCGCACCGTGTAGTCGCCCTCCCGCTCCCACGATGCGGCCGGGAGAATCAGCATCTTCGAATCCGCGCCCGGGATGATCACCCCGTTGAGAAACCATTGGTAGGCCAAGGGCTCCGGTCCGCTCGCGACGACTTCGAATACGACCTCCTCGCCGCCATCCCAGAGACCCTGTGGTTGCGAGGTGAGGGTCGGCGGGGCATCGGGGTCGACCTCTTCCACCCCGAGTGTGAATCCATTGATCGCCGACTGGGGCAGGCCCGCGGTGTTCGTCAGCTGGAAGGTTCCCGCAGCCGTCGTCGTGATCTCGAACAGCATCGCGAAAGTGTGATTGCCGGCAAGCGGTGACCGGAAATTGACCGAGGCTGTTGTGGGATTGCCGATGCCTCCGGTGACGTTCCATACTTTGTCCGAGGTGTCGGTCGCTCCCGGATCCCAGGCAAAGAGGGTGAACCGGTAGAGCCGATTCGCCTTCAGCCCGGAGAAATCGAGGGTGAGGAACCCGGTCGGGGAACTTGCAATCAACAGGTCCTCATAGAGGTGCTGGTAGGTGTAACCGGGTGGATTTCCATCGCTGCTTCCCCGGTTCGCGGGGACTCCGAAGGTTGTACTCGTCGTCACCTTGACCGTCGTGATGCCGGATGTGACGTTTGGATCGGTGGAGAAGCTGGCGGTCGACGAGTTTCCGGCGAAGGCGCTTGGCCAAAGGTCGAAGTTCGCCTGGTCGTCCTGATTGAACTCGATCGCGAGGAGTTCCGTCTCCGCTCGTGTTGAGGATGTGCTGAAAAGGAGGAAGCCCAACAAGGTGAGGCATCGTTTTGAGTCACGGGATCTCACGGGGACGAGGGGGGAGTGAAACTGCCGCGGCTGGATCTACGGAGTGAAAGGCTTGGCTTCCGCTTCGAGACGGAGGAATTGGCGGGTGCCATTGACGGGGAGCGCGGCCCGGAAACGGATGGTTTCCGTGCCGTCACCGTTGTTGGTACGTCCGAGGAACATGACATCGGCCGGATCGTTGGCGAGCCACGAAGCGAGCGTGGTCGAAACGTTGGCGTCGAGTCTCGCGTCGTCGGCGCCAATGATTTGGCGCATGGAGACGACGGGATAGGTGGCGTCTCCGAGGGCGACAAGCTCCGCCCTCGCGACGGTGCCGGGCCCGGGAAGGTTCGGGGAGGTCCCGGCGAGGTATTCGAAGAGGGCGGGGAGATTGTCGTGGTCGTGGTCGGAGAGCAGATCTGCAACGCCGTTGGCCGTCATCCAGGCGCCGAGAGGAATGGCGTCGTCGAATCCAGGGGAACCGCCGAGGGCACTGGAGCGCCAGCTTCTCGGATCGGCGGGATCGTTGACGCCGGGGCACATGAGGGTGAGCGAATAGCCGTTGCCGTCCGCATCGACGGGCCACGGAGCCGCGTCATCGTAGGTGAAGTCGGCGATGGGGGAGGTGTCGGCAGCGAGGAGCAGGATGCGCTCGCCGCCATTTGAAAGGGTGGGCGAGGTCGATCCTCCGTAACTGCCCGCCATCGCGGACGTTACCCCGTAACGCGCGATGTAGGCGCCCGGATTCCGTGCGAGCACGATGCGTTCGCCGGGAGCGAGCGTGCGCGGAACCAGATCGAAGACGATCCCGTCGGTCAGACGGACGCCGTCCACATCAATGGTGGCGGTTGTGCTCGTATTCGTGAGCTCAAGGTATTCGAAATCCTCACCGTCGAGATAGCCGGCGTTCTGTTCCGCGACGGTGGGGGGAGCGGGGTGGTACATCAATTCGGAGATGGCGAAATTCGACGCGTTCGCGGGGAAGATGCTTCCGGTTCCCGTGATGTTGACGGTGGAGGAACCGATGAGTTCGCCCTGGAATCCGAAGGCCTGGATGATGACCTGGTTTGCTCCGGGAACAACGGGCACAGAGACCCGCCACGAGTTGTCATCGAGCCAGGTGACAGTGAGCGGGCTGTTGCTTCCGGGGAGTCTTAGCTCGCGGACATTGATCCAGGCATCGCCCTCGACGGTGGCGAAGGTGCCGTTCGCGGTCGTGCCGTCGGGCGTGGTGATGCCGAAGGTAACATTGGCCACGGCGGCATTGATCAAACCGGTGACATACGACGCGCGGTTTCCGATGTAGGACGTGAAGCCGGAGAGGTTCTCCGACGGGAGGAAGCAACTGTAATGCGTCGCCCAGGGGCCCATGTAGGAGGCGTTGAAAGTGGTGGCGATGATATCCCGCAGGTGGCCGTAGTAGGCGCGCTTGTAGGCGGGGCTCGCGTTGATCATGTTCGAGAGGTCGCCGTTGTTCACGACTCCGGCCGTCTCGCCGAGGTTGAAAGTGAAGTCCATGTCCCACGGGAAAAACATCGCCTTTCCGTCGGTGGGGCGGAAATAGATCAGGAGATTGTGCTGGGCTCCGGAACTGTAGCTGTCGCCGATCCCGAACAGCGTCTGGACGGCGAAGGCGCGGAGGAATTGGTCGACGTCGACGCGGGCCTGCATCGTGCTGAGGTAGGCCGCCCCGGACATTCCGAAAGCCTCCAGCATGCCGATCATGCCGCTGTAATCGTCCGCATCGGTGTTGGTGTCGATGAGCCAGTGCCAGCGGTAGAGTTCCTTGTTGGTGAGCGAGCCAAGGGTGCGGACGGCAACGCCGGCGACGGCGTCGGGCTCGGGGAGCTTCAGGCCCTCGACGCCACCGGTCGTCGTGGTCGGGTAATAGATCAGCTCGTATTCGAACATCCGCCCGTCGCTCCCGTTCGGGAACTGGTTGTTGAGCCATTCGTTGTCGTAGCGGGACTTGAGGAACATGGCGGAGCCGGTATGGGCGGTGCGGGGGGCGATGACGCGGATAAGGTCGTCCTCCATGCCGGGGATGCCGCCGCCGGCGTGGTTGATGCCGTGTTTGACGAGGATTTCCTTCTGCGAGAACTGGTTGCCCGAACCCGAGCGGTCGATGGCGACGGTGGCGTGCGCGCCGAGGAAGGGGTGATCGTCGGGGAAGCCGATGCTGAAGCCGACCCTCACGGTCTGGTTGCGCCCGCGCTCGCTGCCTTTCAGGCGGACGCCGCAGTCGTAGTAGATCTCGCTTTCGTTGTAGATGATCGTGCAGGGAAGACGGTCGTTGCTCATGACCTGCGTGTTCGTGTGCATGAAATCGGAGTCGGCGGTGAGCATGACGATCCGGAAGTTGTTGGGCTGGCAGTCGCCGTAATCGAGGTTCGCCTGGCCGTCCGCCCAGGGGATCATGGCGCGGGATTCGGGGCCGCCTGACGGAAGAAAAGTGGTCGCTCCGAGGGTATCCTGGATGGAAACATAAAACTGTACCTTCGCCGCCGCGGCTTGGCCGGGGACGATGCCGGTGAAGCGCCCGTCCCCCGCATTCGTCATCGGGGTCGAGATGAAGGCAGCGCCATTGACGGCGTAGAAGAGGGTCGCGGACGCGACACCGTCGGGATCGGCGGCGTTGATGGAGACGGTCGCGGGCGCGCCCGCTGCCGGGACGGCGGGAGTGTGGGTCAGGCCACTGCCGGTCGGGCCGGCATTGGGAACCCGGGTGGAATTGACCGCTCCGGGTGTGCCTCCGTCGGGTTGGGCGTCGAGGAGGGTGGTGCGGGCGCAGCGATTGAAATAGAGGCGCGTGTTCAGCTGGTTCGAGCCGCTGACCCACTTCGCGCGGAAGCTGATCCGGTACTGTAGCGTGCTGTTGATCGTGACGAAGGCCGCGCCCGCCTTCAGCGTCGTCTCGGCATGATTGTGCATGTGTTCGGTCGGGCCACTCGCTTCCAGATGGAGCACCTTGTTGCCGGGGCTGTCGGGATCGTCGATGACCTCGACATGGCGATGCGTGCCGAGCATCCGCCAGAAGGCGGTCGTGCCCGCGGAAAAGTCCCCGTTTTGAATGAGCTGGCGGTTCGCCCCGTTCGGATCCTCGATCACGCTGATGTCATCGATGAGAATCTCTCCCTCGTCGAGCAGGCCCATGACGAATTCGTTGTACTGGGTCGGGTCGCCCTGGCCGTTCATCGCGGTCGCCGTGTAGGTGTAGGTTTGCCAGGTGCGCCGGGCGGATTCATCGCTTGCGGACCACGAGCCGGCGACGGCGTTGTCGGCACGGGGATCTCGGAGTTCGAGGCTGGAACCGCCCGCATCCGCCGTGCCCGGCCATTCGCCGCCGTCCGCGTAGCGCACCTCGTCGGCGGGATTCCCGGTCGCGTCGACAAGCCGGAGCCGTTCGCCCCCCCGGGCGAGACTGCCGCTCCACGGGCCGACGATGGGGATGCCGGGATTCTTTGTGGAAAGGGAGGTGGGGTTCCGGGCGACGACGAGGAATTCCCCGGGGCCGAGCAGCGTGTTCGCGGGGAAAGTGAAGCCGACGCCGTCGGAGAGGGTCCAGCCTCCGAGGTTCACCGGTGCCGCGCCCCGGTTGGTCAGTTCGACCCATTGCTCGTCCGAATTCCGGAAGGGGAGGCCCGGGATAAAAGGAGTGAGCTGCTCGCGCGCGTCGAGTTTCAATCCGAACACGACGTCGCTGCTCGCGGTACCATTCTGGTGGACTTCGACCGAAAGGCGATTCATACCCGCGACCAGATAGGAAGCCGCATTCGAAGGCGCATAGGGGCCGGTGACAACGGCCTCGCCCCCCGCGTTCGCCTGGGTGGCGGCGGTGGTCGGCTCGGAATTCATCTTGAAGCGGTCGATCTCGATGCCATTCAGGTAGAAGATCGCGCCGTCGTCGATCTCGTGGGTCAGCTGGAGTTCGGTGATGGCCGCCAGCTGTTGCGCCGTGAGCGTGAAGTCCGTCTCGAAGTAATACGTGACGACGAAGGTCGGATTGAGGTTTGGATTCCTAAGCGGAGTTGCGATGGGAGTGACCGGGATGCCGATGGAGTTTTCGTAGCCCAGCGGGCCGACGCCGCTCTGCCACTCGCCGCCGATGGGATGGGCGCTCATTTCCCAGGTGGGCCCGAGATCCGACCCCTCCTCGTTGTAGCGCCACGTCGCATTCCAATTGAGGAGGGTGGTGGTCTGGAAAGTGGCCGGGACATCCGCGGTGCCCTGGAGCGGGCGCGGATTGTACATGATCTCGTTGATGGCGATGTCGGCGTTCAACGCGAACTGGTTCGCGGAGCCGAAAGTGGCCCCGGAAGGATAGATCCACCGGTCTCCGGACCTTCCTCGAAGCCGATTCGTGACCTGCCGCGCGTCCACGAGTTCGATCGCGCCAGGCTTGAAGAGGAAAAGGCGGTCGCCGGACACCGGGGTGAATCCGAGGGTCGCGGCATCGAGGGCAAGGAATCCTCCGGCTTCGAGCGAGCCCGCGCCGAGGGTCTTCGACGCGCCCGACGAAGAGCGAATGACGAAACCCGCAAGGTCGATGCCCGCCGTCCCGGTGTTCGCGAGTTCGATGCGGAAGTTCGGAGCGCTCGCGGCACTGATCTCATTCAGGACGATAGACTGGGTGAAGTCGCCGGGCTCGGGCGGCGTTTCCGTCGCGGTGAGGATGGCACCGAAAACCATATCCGGGCTGGCCGCTCCCTCCTGGTGCACCTCGACCGCGATGACGTTGTTTCCTTGCACAAGCTGGGTGCCGGGAATCGTGATGCCGGATGAGAGCGTGGCGTCGGTGACGGTCGACGATGCGAAGGTGCCGTGGGTGACCGCACCGCCGGGCATGTTCGCCCGATGCACTTCCATGCCATTGAGGTAAACGACCGCGCCATCGTCGACAAGCAATTGGAGGTTGAGCGTCGTGCGGGAGGGATTGCCGCTGTAGGGGAAGGATTTCCGGAAATAGAAGGCGCTGCTCCCGAGGGCCAGTTGGTCGCCGAGGTTCCCGCTCGCGCCGCCCGCGACGGTCGGGGCAGTGAGCGGCGTGTAGGTACCGTTCGCGAGCCCCGCGACCGAGGTCGCCGGCAGGGCCTTTGTCCAGAGAGCGGGATCGTCGAGTCGTCCGGCCCAGCTTTCGCTTGCCCTATCGCCGCCGAAATAGAGAGGCTGGGGATTGTTCAATCCCAGGGAGATGGTCTGGCTCCCCGCTGCGACGCCGTTCCGGAAATACGAAAGCTCGGCACCCTTCTTGACGAGGGCGTGATGGATCCAGATGGTCTGGGGAATCGCGGCATAGGCGACGTTTTCCCCCACTGCATTGCGATGGAACTCGAACTGGGTCGTGGTGAATTTGATGAACTCGCGGGGCGAGAAATCAGCCCCGGAAGGGCTGTAGCGGTTGCCGAGGATGACATTGTTGTTCGCCGGCTGCTGGCTGTAGGACCAGAACGACCAGGTGAAGTCGTTGGCGAGGGTCATTCGGGGAATGGTCGTCGCTCCCGCGTCCGCGTAGGCACCGCCACCGGGGAAGCTGAGGACGCGCCCGCGGGTTCCGTCGTTCAGCCAGGTCACGGCCCCGAAAAGCTGTGCCGTGGCGCCGCCGACGACCGCGTTCGGCGCGCTTGTACCCGAGGTTTCCTCCAGCGGCCAGTAGCCGACGAGACCGTCGCCCGCGCCGGTCGGGGCCGCGCTGCCGGCGTAGAGCACGCTGTTTCCTATCGGCCAACCGTTGTCATCGAAGGCATTCGCGTTCCAACCGGAGGGCGGGGTGCTCGGGGTGTCCCGGTATTTCCAGGATGACGCGAGGGTAAGGATCGGCGTCGTCACGGGTGGTTGGCCGGCAAGGGGGAAATTCGCCGCGCCGGGAGTTCCGCCGACTTCCGGGCTCGCGACCCAGTTCGCGGGTCGGGCATCGGCGGAATTCTGGTCGCGCTTGGCCAGCGTCGCGCCCGAACCGTCCGGGCCGACCGGCCAATCGTTGTCGTCGCCGTAGTTCACGTCGTCCATGGTGCGGTCGTTGTTGTTCACCAACCGGATGCTCTCCCCGCTGTTCGCGAGCTGGCCAGTGAAGGGAACGGAAAGCACGTTCCTCCCCGCGAGCGAGGCGTGGCCGGGATTCGCGGCGATGACGAGGAAGCCGTGGCCGTCGAGGATCGTCCCTTCGGGGAATGTCACGTTCACGCCCCCTTCCAGTTCCCACTTTGACATGTCGACATTCACTCCCATCAGGTTGCGGAGTTCGATCCATTCCGTATCGTTCAGCGGATCCGCCGGGTGATAGTGGATCTCGTTAAAAACGACCACGCTATCGGCGGCGCGGGCGACCGAAAGCAGGAACGGAAGGAGAAGGAGGGAGGAAGTGAGGCAGAGGGGGAATCTCATGATACGCAGTAGGGGGAGGCGCGAAGTCCAAGAGAAGATGTCAGATTCAGGGACAGATTTAAACAGGAATCTGCTCGCCCAGCGCGGCGATCTTGAGCTAGGCTTAAGATCTTCCTATCGTTTTCCCCTGGATTTCCATGAAACTCCCTCTTGCTTCCCTTGTCACCTTCTCGTTACTCGCCGTCCAGCCCCTGACGGCCCAGAACTTCACCGCGACCCTGACGCCGGGCGAAGACGGAGGCGGGGGGCGCACGGGAACGGGAAGTGTCTCGCTCAGCCTTTCAGGATCGAATCTGACCATCACCGGAACGTTTTCCGGGCTCTCCGGCAATGCCAATAATGCCCACATCCACGGGCCGGCGGGAGTCTTTCCCGCCACCGCGGGCGTTCTTTACGGCTTGAACGGCCTCACGAGCCTCGGCAGTCCGTCCGGAACCTTCAATGGTGTCGTGGCTCTCGTGGACGGGACGGGCGGCTTTTCCCTAGCCCAACAGATCGACCAGCTGAAGACAAACATGTGGTATGTCAATGTCCACTCGACGGCGTTCGGGGGCGGCGAGATCCGGGGGCAGATCGTGCCCGGGCCGCCGAGCCTCAATTACTGGCCGTTGGACGAGACGACGGGAACGTCGGCACCGAACGCTTCCTTCGGCGGCTTGAGCGCGACCCTCAATGGCGGAGTGACGTGGGCGACCGATCCGACCCGCGGCCAGGTGCTGCAGTTCGATGGCGTCGCCGGTACTTACGTCAATGCCACGCCTATCGGCCCGATCGGGCCCACCGGTGATTTCACCTGGTCGTTCTGGGCGAATCCGAACGCGGCACAACCGGTGAACAACGACATCATCGTCGGCAACCGCCAACCGGACTCGGGATGGTGTAAGTTCACCCCGAACGCCTTCGAGTTCCGCGACATCACCCCGACCTTCAATACGAACCTCAACTATCCCGATATGGTGTTGTCCGCATGGACCCATCATGCCGTGGTGAAGCGGGGGCAGATCATGACGTACTACCGTAACGGACTGGCCCTGCTTTCCGCGGCGGCTCCGGGCACGCTGCCGGCCAACACACCCTTTTATTTCGGTGGCGACGCGGTTGCGACCGGCGAAGGATGGCAGGGTTTGATCGACGATGTGGCGACCTGGAAGGCCGCTTTGCCCGTGCAATCGGTGGTCAGTCTCGCGGAGGAAGCGGCCTCACCGGACACCGCGCCGCTGGCCGTCGATGATTCCGGTCTCGTGCCGGTACTGTCGGACGATTTCTCGGGTGGGCTCGGCAACTGGGCGGTCACCGACCGGGGTCTGGAGAACAATGCCCCCGCCGGCTATGACGCACCGAGCGCGGCGGGGGGGCAGGCGACGTTGGGGGGCACGCCCAATGCGGCATTCTGGTATGGAAGCAGTCTGGAAAGCGTGCAGACTTTTGATTCACGGGAAGAGGCTCTCGTCAGCGTGGAGCGGGTTTCCCTTGCCGGTACCGGCAGCGCCCATCGCTCCAGTGTTTGGATTTTCGGCGACGCCGCCCATTATCTCCATTTCTCGCAGGACATCGGAGAGACCGGATGGCAATTCAATGCCCGGGACGACGGCGGAGTGGGAACGCTCAGCCCGACGGGTTCCGCGACCAACCTGGCGGCCCTCGACGCGCTTGACGGAGACAGTGGGCTCCATACGATGACGCTACGGCTCGTTCCTGGAATCGCGACCGGTCAGCTCACGATCGAGATGTATCTGGACGGGGTCTTCGCGGGCACGCACGGCTTCAGTAATTTTCCGACGTCCTTCAGCGTGATCCTGACCGGCCAGGCCCGCCAGGCTGGCGACACCGTCAGCGCGGTTTTCGACAATGTGTCGGTGCGAAAGGAAATGCTCGCGAACCTGCCGCCCTCTTTCACCGCGAACGCGTATATCTTCGCGGCTGCGACGGAAGGGGAGGCCTATGTCGGGGACGTCGCTCCGTTGGCGAGTGATCCGGAGAACAACGCGCTCATCTTTTCGAAGGTATCGGGCTCGGCGTGGGTTACGGTCGGGGCTAACGGCGGAATCTCGGGCACTCCCGGTGCGGGGGATCTCGGCATCGCCAGCATCGTCGTCCAGGCCGACGATGGGAATGGCGAGATCGCGCAGGCGACGCTCCGGTTCCGGGTCGAACCCGCCATTCCGGATCCCGAAATCCTCTTCGGATGGTGGCCACTGAACGAGGGTAGCGGGGCCGTGGCCAACGAGATTTCCGGAGGAGGAGCCGAGGACGGCGTCATCGCGAACGCGACGACCGGCGGCCTCGGGCCGAATGGCGAGGCCTGGGTCGTCGATCCGGTCTGTGGCACGGTGCTCAGTTTCAATGGGGACGAGGCGACGGGGGCGATTCCGGGCTCCTATGTGACGGTCGGGAATCCGCCGACCACCGGCCTCTTGCCGGTCATTGGCCTGAACGATGATTTCTCCCTTTCGTGCTGGGCGAAGTCCGAGCAGGCCGCCAACAACGACATCATCATCGGGAACCGCTACGATCCCACGGGCGTCGATTACGTGCCGCAACAGTTCGTGAAACTGACCACAAGCCAGTTCGAATGGAATTGGAACGCGACCGGGCAGAACATCGATTTCACCGATCTGGTGGCCGGAGTCTGGGCCCACCACGTTGTCGTCAAGGACGGGCCGATTCTTTTCTATTACCGCGACGGCGCGCTGGTCGACGCCCGCACGCTCACCGGTGCGCCGGACCAGATGCTGCCGCTTTATTTCGCCGGCCAGGGAGTGGAGAACTGGCGCGGCTGTCTTTCGGACATCCGCATCTACGCGAGCGCGCTTTCGGAACAGAAGATCACCGAACTGACGAACAGCAAGGGCGTCGTGCCGACGGGCGACTTCCGGATCACGACCATCACCGTCGATGCTTCGCGCAACGTGACCCTGAACTGGACCCCGCAACCGGGCGCAACCTACAACGTCTATGCCTCGACCGATCTCGCCACGTGGTTCGAACAGGTGGACGGACTGACGGAAACCACCTACACCGTGATGGCGGGCGGGGTGCCGAATACCGCAACCGAGGGTAATGTTTTTTTCCGCGTTGAGACCCGGTAGGTCCATCCTTGCCTGGCTTGCGTCTTGCCTGTTCCGATGGCCTTCCGGATCGCCGTCTCCCTGCTCGTGCTGATGATCCCTGTTCGGGGTATGATCTGGAGCGGGGATTTGCCCAAGGCTCCACAGGCTGAACCGGAGGGAGCGATGCGGCAGGTCGTGCGCATCCACCACTCCACCTTGCGGATTTTCGGGGGCTGCGGCATTCAGGTCGCTCCGCGCTGGATTCTCACGGCTCGGCATTGCGTGAAAGGATGGAAGCCCGCCGCCCTCCAGATCCGACGGGGCGAGGCGAGGCTCGCGGTGACAAGGATCATCGTGCATCCCGATCGGAAGATCGATCTGGCCCTCGTCGAATTGGCGGGCGAGGGGCTGCCGGTGTTGGAGGAGGTCCGGCTTTACACGGGCGAACCGGAGGTTGGCGCCCGGCTCTGGCTTGGCGGCTACGGCATGAGCGGTGCGATGGGCAAGGTTAGCGTGCCGGGGAATTTCGCGGCGGGTTACAACCAGCTCGATGCAATCACGGGGAATCGGGGACGGATCATCTTCGACGCCCCCGGGAAAAAGGCGGATCCGATGGAAGTAGTACCCGCCGCGTTCGACAGCGGGTCGCCGGTCTTTGTCGAGCGGGATGGCAGCTGGTTGCTTATTGGAATCACGGTTACCGCGAGCGACCGGTTCTCACCCGCCTATGGTGCCCGCAGTCATCACGAGCGCGTGGGCCCAGCTGAAGAATGGCTTAGAGCCGAAGTGCCGGAGGTGAGGTGGGCGCCTCGCTGAGCAAGCGCACGGAAGGCGCCCCTCAGGGTTTGGCGGTGGTAACGCGGAGCCGGGCGAAGCGTCCGGTTTCCGGAAGGACGCGGTAATTGCGCACCGGAGCGCCGTTCGCGGCAGTGGATTCACCGAGGTATTCGACGACTCCCGCGCCGTTCTCCCACTCGGCAAGATTCGCGGAGACCTCGACCAGGTAATCGACGGACTCGGCGGCGGGGTTGATCCGGAAGTAAAAGGAGAAGCCGTCCACGGTCGGCGTCGTGCCAAAAGCTTCCTGCGTAGTTCCGACCAGAGAGCCTTCCGTGCCAAGGGCGTAATCGAGGAGGTCGCTCCGGCCGTTGCCATTGGCATCGCCGCCGGGATCGCCGGCGAAGGGAACGGTGCCGCTCTGCCCCGGCGAGCCACCCATCAGACTGGAACGCCAGCTGCCCGCGTCGCCGTGGGGCGGATTGGCCGTCGGTCGGAGAAGCATGAGGCTGGCCCCGCCACCGTCCGGGCTCACGGGCCACGAGGCCTTGTCGTCGTAGGTGAAATCCTTGATCACCCCGCCGTTCGCAGCCGTGAGGACGATCCGTTCGCCGCCGTTGTCGAGCTTCGGACCTCCATTGGCAACCCCGGGATTCCCGTAGAATCCCGCGACAGGCAGTCCGGCCCCATAGCGCGCTTCGAAGGCTGCCGCATGCCGGACGAGGAGGAGGCGGGCCCCGGGAGCGAGCTGCGTGATCGCGGCGCCGGTGAAATTGAAATCGAAGGCGAGGCCGACCGTTACTCCGGTCAATTCGATCGTTTCGGCCCCGATATTCATCAGCTCGAGATACTCGAAGAGTTCGGCGTCGGTGAAGCCGGCATTGATCGCGGCGGCGCTCGGTGGGCCGGGATGGTACATGATTTCGGAGACGACGAGATTGTTTGCGTCCGCCGGTTCGCCGAGAATGAAGCTGCCCGTGAGCGGGCCACTCCACGCGCCGCTGACAAGTGCCCGGGCGGTGATGGTGGTTGTGTTTGCGATGGGGATCGATGCCGTGTAGGCGCTGCCGGTGATACCGCCGCCGGGGGCACGGGGATCGGTGCCGTTGGTCGTGTAGTAGATCGTTCCGGCGGGAGCGGTGAGAGTGAGGCTGAAGGGTGCTTCCACGCTGCCGGGCGCGCGATCAAACGCGGGCTTGGCCGTGAACTGCGTCTTCACCCAGGTCAGGCGGTCGCCGATCCAGGTCTTCAGGTAGCTGACATGCTGCGCGTACGTCGGGAAGGTGAGGTGGCTGCGCGTCACGACGGCGAGCGGCCACGGCCCGGAGGGCTGGAAATTCCGATCCTTCGCCTCGTTCACCTCCACCGCCATTCCGTCGATAATGGGGAAGAGATGCGCTTCGTTCAGCGTCGTTTCCATCAGGCCCTGCCAGCGGTCGATGTAGAGCTGGAGGAAATCCGGATCCTGGAAGAGCCGGTTCCAGAAGACACCCCGGGAGCCGATGGCACCTCCGCGCCAGCCTTGGGGAAGGTGTTCGTCAGCGGCCATTGTATTGCCGAAGGAACGGTCGAAATCCCACAGCGGGCCACAGGAAACCTTCTCGCCGCGATCCTTGTAGAAATAGGTGCTGAAGAGGTAGGAATCGACTTCCTTCGTGAACTCCTGGATGACGTGGAAGTCGATCCAGCTTTGGACGTCGGTGTAGTTGGCGTAGCCGGTGGCCGGATCGGTGAACGACGCGCTATTGAGAGCCGACTCGAACGCGCGCAGGTAGGTCTGGAGATAGCTCGTTTGGGCCGACGTGATCCGGTCCTCCGGAGGATACGTCACGGCGAAGTTTCCCGCACCTGCGGTGCTCACATTCACATTGCCGGGGTCGGCCTTGTCCTTCTTGAAAATGTAGCCTCCCGTCACCTCGGGCCCGGCATTCTGAAGCGGATCGAGACGCGCGACGTCGACCCGGTCGCCGCTGCGTTTGACACGCTCGATCAGAATATAGACGCCCCGGTAATCGGCGGAGGTGATCGGCCCGCCGTCCTGGTTGAGGAAGACCTCGATCGGGCGCGTGCGCGAGGAGTAGCGGCCGATCTCGTTGAAGAGCAGGTGGGGCAGCCGGTCGCGCATGAACGTACGGTCGATCTCCGAAGCATGGAGCACCCAGTCGGAGTCGGCGGGGAAGCCGAAGAGCGGCACGTCCTTGTCCTCGCCTTCGGCATTGCGCGTTTCGAAGGAGAAATTGAGTTTGTTGAAGCCCGACAATTGCGAGCTTTCCCCGCGAATGTGGATACCGGAGTTCCCGTTCTCCGTCGGCGCGTCGCCCAACGAGGAGCGTCCGGTGGCGGCCTGGGGATCGAAGGCGGCGAAGACGGCGGTCTTGAACTCGACGCTTTCACGGGGAAGCGTCGTGTTGAAGGTGTCGATGACGAGGATGGGGAGATTGCTGCTGAAGCTCCCCAGCGCGGGATTCGCGAATACATACCCTTCCTGTGCGACCGGGCCAGGAGCGTAATTCGCTCGGAACCCGGCGGCCTTGACGAGGGTCGTGGCCGAGATCGCCAGGGGGCTGGCGTAAGCGGGCGAGGCGAGGGTGGGCAGCGAGCCGTCCAGGGTGTAGCGGACGGTGGCCAGCGGATCGGGATGGGTCAGGGTGAGATTCACCGTGCCTCCGAAAAACATCCCGCCCGCCGTGCCGAAGATGACCTTTCCGGAAAGGAGGCCCTCGAAAGAAGTGGGGCCGTTGGCCGTGCCCGGCGTCGGCGGCGCGAGAAAACCCGTCGAGCCGTCGCCGGCGGTGCCATAGGCGGTGTTGGCGAATTGGGGCGGGAAGGTGGGAGCGAATGCACGCACGAGGGTCGAGCCGTCCGGGCGCACGAGGGCGAGGTATTCTCCCGCCGCATTGAGGCTGAAATTCGCGTGCAGCGGCAAGCCAGGATCCCGGCGATCCTTGCCAGAGGCGAAGACGAGCAGGCGTTCGCCGGGGGGCAGGATGCGCGCGGGGAACGTCCACTTTGTCAGGACGGCGGCCTCGTCGGTGAGGGCGTAGTTGGCAAGATCCAGATGGAACGTGGTCTCGTTCGCGATCTCGATCCAATCCTGGAGCGAGCCGTCGTCATCGGTGATCCCCGAGTCGTTTCGCGCGAGGAATTCGGACAGGGAAGGATCGGTCGGGCCGCTGGCGACCGTGACCGTCACCGGGGCGCTGGACATGCCCTGGCCATTCGTCGCGAGCAGTGTGTAGGTCGTCGTCACCGCAGGGGAAACCATGACGGAACCCTCCGAGGCATTCACGGAACCGATTCCGGAAATTGTCGCTGAGTCCGCGTTGAAAAGCCGCCACGAAAGGGTGACCGGAACGCCGGGAACGACGGCCGCTCGATCCGCATCGAAGGAGAGCACCACCGGCTCGGCGGGTGCGGAAATCCCCATACCCTGGCCCGCCGCGTCGAGGACGATGAAGGCATCGCCCGTGGCGATGCTGCCGCCGGTCGTGCCCAGCGCGCCCGCGAGGCCGCTGGCGTATTCCCACGAAGTTCCCCGGATCACGGTCGAACCCTGCGCGGCGAAGGCTGTCATCAGGCCATCGAGATCGGACGCGTTGCCCGCGCCGAGCAGAACCAGGCCCCGGAGGGCCACGATGTCGGCCGGCGAGAAGGCGCGATCCCAGAGGGCCGCGTCATCGACCAGTCCCGTAAAAAGATCGGCGGGGTTATAGGGCGAGTTTCGGGTCAGAGCCCCGATGCCGAAGCGGGTCGGTGTCAATGCCGCGACGTTCGTGGTGTTGGATGCGTTGAGTTGCCCGTTCACATAAAGACGGCGGTCTGTCGCGCTGGCGTAAACGGCGACGAGATGGTGCCATTGATTGTTGTTGACCGCGATGGTGCCGGTTCCGCTCACTTCGGCCGTGTTGCGCGCGTTGACGCGGGCGACGTTGCCCGAGACCCGTAGGACGTAATACTGGCTGCCGCTGGCCCCCACCCCGAGAAACCCCACGCCGTCGTTCTCGGTCGAGGTTGTCTTGACCCACAAGGACATCGTGAAGGGCGTTCCGGAAACTCCGGAAAAGCCCTCCGCGATGAAGGAATCGAGATTCGCGCCGGTAAACGCAAACGCGCCGCCGTCGATGCCTCCGGCGGGCATCCAGCCTGGGGAGCCGTTCGTTCCCATCCACGCGCCGTTGTTTCCACCACCGCTGCGGTCCGTCGCGACGGTTCCGGCGGATTCGTTGAGATCCCAGTGGATCTTCAGCGCGGCAGGGGAAAAGGCGGGGGCGTGTAGGAGCAGCCCTATCGCCAGAAGGGAACGCAGGGTGGGGGAGAACATGAGACAGGGGATCAGGGAACTTCCGTAACCCTGAAGTAGAGGAGGGGAGCCGTCGCCGGATCGGGATCGTTGGGAGAGCTGTACGTAAATTTCGTCGATTCGCCGGCAGAAGGGTAGCTATCGTTGATTTCAAGCCACGTTACAAGGTCGGTGGAATAATCGATCTTGTAGTGCACGCCAGTGCGGGAGCGCCAGGTCAAGACGACGCTGGCATCGGGGTTCCGGCTGACGGCGGTGAAGGCGAGGCCCCCTCCGCCGCTGATCCGCATCCCGTTCCCGGTGTCATCGAGAACGATGAAGCCGTCGAGCGTGGCGAGGCTACCGCCGACCGTACCGAGCGCGCCTTCGAGACCGGTGGTGTATCCCCAGCGGTATCCGTCGAGGTCGGTCGTTCCCTGGGCGGTGAACGCGTTCACGAAGGGATCGAGATCCGAAGCATTGCCCGCCCCGAGAACGCCCAGTCCGTGCAGGGCGGCGGCGTCGGCGGCGGTGAAGGGACGGGCCCAAAGCGCGGCGTCATCCATCAGGCCGGCATAGAGGTCAGCCGGATTGTAGGGCGTGTTGCGGGTGAGGGCGCCGATGCCGAATCGCGAGGGAACCACGGCCGGGATGAGCGTCGTATTCGTGCCTTCGAGGCGACCATCGATGTAGATGCGACGGTCGGCATCCCCGGCATAGACCGCGACCAGCGAGTGCCACCCGTCGTCGCCGATCGGGGTGGTCGAAAGTCCCTGGATTTCCGTGACGTTGCGCCCGCTTACCCGTGCGATGCCGACCGTCAGGCGGAGGACATAATAGCGGTCGCCGAAAGCACCATTGCCGAGGTAGCAGAGCCCGTCGTTCTCAACGGAGGTTGTCTTTATCCAGGCGGACATGGTGAAGGGCGTGCCGGCGACGGCGATGAAGTTCTCGGCGATGAAGGAATCCAGATTAGCCCCGGTGAAGGCGAAGGCCCCGCCATCGATGCCCTCGCCGGGCCGCCAATCCGGGACGCCGACGTTGCCCTGCCAGGCTCCTTCGAAACCGTTGCCGGTAAGGTCGTCTGCCGTCGTGCCTCCGGTTTCATCAAGCGGCCAGTGAAGGACGGGGCCCGTGCGATTGAAGACGATGACGTTCACGCTGGCCGTGACGGTCGCGTTCGTGTTCATGCCGGTGAGGGTATAGGTCGTCGTCGACGCGGGGGTGACCATCACGCTGCCCGTCGGGTCCGTGACAACTCCCACTCCGCCGTCGATCATGAGGCTGTCGAAGTTCTCCACGTTCCAGGAAAGCATCGTGGACTCCCCGGCGTAAAGCGCGAGCGGGGCAGCGGTGAAACTTCGGATCACCGGCTCGGGAACGACGGTCACCGTGACGGATCCTGAAACGCTGCCACTGGCATTCATGGCCGTAATCGTGTAGGTCGTGGTGACGAGAGGGGAGACCATCATGGAGCCGCTGGGATTGGCCACGGTGCCGATCATCTGGTCGATCGAGACGGAATCGGCGTCCGCGACTTCCCAGTCCAGCGTCGCGTTCCCGCCGGGATAGATGGAAGAGGGGGTCGCGGTGAAGGAGGCGAGCACCGGATTTCCCATCGCCGCCATCCGCATACCGTTTCCGGCATTGTCGAGGACAATGAAGGCATTCAGGCTCGCGACGCTGCCGCCGGTCGCGCCGAGGGGTCCGGCCAGACCGGTTGCATATTCCCATTGACGGCCGCGAACGGGGGCCGATCCTTGGATGGCGAAAGCGTTCACGAGTGGATCCAGATCCTCCGCATTCCCCGCGCCAAGGGTTCCGAGCCCCCGGAGGGCCGCGATGTCGATTTCGGTGAGAACACGGTTCCAGAGCGAGACGTCGTCCATGAATCCGGTGTAGAAATCGGCGGGATTGCTCCGCGTCAGGGCTCCGATCCCGAAGCGGTTCAAGGTAACGGGATTCACGAAGGTCGTTTCCGTGACCTGCAATGCTCCATCAACAAAGAGACGCCGTTCGCTGTCGCCGGCGTAGATCGCTACCAGATGGTGCCACTGGCTGTCATTGATAGGGGTCGTGCCGATGCCCGCGACTTCGGTGGTATTACGGGCGTTGACGCGCGCTACGTTCCCGGTGAGGCGGAGGACGTAGTACTGCGCGCCTTGCGTGCCATTCCCAACGTAAACGAGGCCGTCGTTTTCCGTCGAGGCGGTGTTCACCCAGGCGGAAATCGTGAAGGGGAGTCCTGCCAAGGCACCGAAGGCATCGGTGTAGAACATGTCGGAATTCGCTCCGGTGAACTGAAAGGCTCCTCCATCGATGCCGCCGCCGGGCATCCAGGCGGGGGATCCTACCGTTCCGCGCCAGATTCCGTCAACGAGGTTCCCGGAGGAGTCGGCCGCGGTGGTGCCCGAACTTTCATCGAGTTTCCAGTGCACCACCGGAGCCGCGTGGCAGGGAGAAAGGAAAGAACCGGCAAGGAGTCCGGCCAGAGCAAGGGGGCATGCTTTCATTGATTGGGGTGATTTCTATTGAGGGGAGAGACCGGAAAAGAAAAAGCCCCATGGATCGGCTTGACCCCGGGGCTTCCTTCGTTGGATAACGGATATCCGCGGCAAAGCCCGCCCGGCCTAGGCCTTCCGCCGCCGGCGGAAGGCACCGAAACCGACACCCAGTGCGAGCAGCATCGCGGCGGTCGGCTCGGGAACCGTAGCTCCGGGATTCGCCTGGAGGAACTGGATCTGGGATTGGCTGAGGGCATTGGAATAGATCTGCACATCGTCCATCAGGCCCGTGAAGAGGTCTACCACGCCCGTATTCCGTGTGAGTGCACCGATGCCGATGCGATTGGGCGTCAATGGATTGACCAGAACCGTATCGTCGACAGCGTCGATGATGCGGGTACCATCGACCCAGATCTCGCGGCTATTATTCGCGTTGAAGACGCTCACGACGTGGTGCCAGGCGTCGTCATTGACGGCGGAACCGTCCGACTGGATCTCCAGGGTATTGCGGGCAACGGTCTTCGCGACCCCGGACTGGATTTGCGCGAGGTAGTAGATACTGTTGGAAGAACTGTCGCCGACGTAGACCAATCCGTCCTTCTCGGTCGAAGTCGTCTTCACCCAAAGGGAGATGCTAAGCGGGATGCCCGCAGGGATCGTACTGGTAGCATAGAACGCGTCGAGGTTGAGACCTGTAAAGCTTATCGCGGTGCCGGCGACGCCGGCGGCGCTCCAGCCCGGAGTGCCGACCGTTCCCTGCCAGGCGAGGTTGTTGCCGGTGCCGGAACTGTCGCCCGCTGTCGTCCCGGAAGTCTCATCGAGGGTATAGTGAGCGACGAGCGCCGCTTGCGAGGCTCCGGAAAGGAGGAGGCCAAGGGCGGCAACTGCCGGGATAATAGGGGTCTTAGTTCTCATGTGCCTGATTGTTATCGGCCAACCCCCAGAATCGCAACTGCTTTTTCGGTTTGTTGGAGAGTGCACACGGTGATCCTGTCGCGAGTTCCTCCGACCGCTCGTCCGGATGTGGAATTTCGTGCCTACACCGGAAATTCGCCGAGGCGGTGGGCGTGGAAATTCCCAGCGCCGAGCGCGTTTTCCGCGAGGCCGATGAGGTGCTCATGGTGAGTGAAGAGGACGATCTGGGTCTCCCGGGCGAGTTGACCGAGGACTTCGAGGACGGCCGTGGCGCGCGCGTCGTCGAAGGTGATGAGGATGTCGTCGACAAGGAGAGGCATCGGTCCGTGGGCGGCGAGGTGATTCTCAAGGCCGGCGAGACGGAGGGCGAGGTAGAATTGATCGCGAGTGCCCTCACTGAGACCCTCGACGGGCACCTCGGCGTCGTCGGCGCTGCGGATGGCGCGGAGGACGGGCTCGTCCCGATCATTGTAAGCGGCACGGAGATCTGAAAAAGCGGCACGGGTGAGAGTGCGAAAATGCTCGCGTGCGCGGGCGAGGACAGGCCCCTGGTTTTCCTCGCGGAACCTCTCGACGGTTTGCCGGAGCAGGTCGCGGGCGGCAACGAGGGTCGCGTAGCGAGTGGCGGGCCCTCTGAGTTGAGCGAGGATCATCTGGCGTTCCTCCTCGAGTCGGGCGGACTCGTCTCGTCCGCTCATGGCGGAAAGGTCGCGCTTCGCGTCGGTGAGGTTGGCAATGGCGGTGGCGTGTTCGGATTCCGCGATCGCGAGCCGATCGCGGGTAGTACGAAGCTCGTCCTCCGGCGTGCCTTCGTCTTCGATGAGGAGGTGGTCCGCGAAGGCCTCGAGGGATTCGGTCTCGGGTGCGGCGTCGCGGAGCCGGGCCTCTGCCGTTGTGATCTCCTGTCGGAGCGTCTGGCCGCGCAGGAGTCGGGCTTCGAGAAGTTCGAAGTGGGCGTCGGGGGCGAGAGTGGTATCGGCGGAGCCGATGGTGTCGGCGAGATCGGCGACCGCCTCGGCGAAAGCGGTGAGGGTGTCCCGGGCGGACGCGACGGCCTCGGCGGCGCGTCGGCGATCCTGGTCGAGATGCCACAAGGCGGCGAGATCGTCGGCGAGGACTAGTCCTGCTTCGGGAGGCGTATCGGCGGCGAAACCGCAATGGGTTAGGGCGTCCGCGAGGTTGGCCTGCGCCTTGTCGAGGGCCTCGGTGCCGCGGGCGGATTCGGCGCGGGCGAGTTCAAGTTCGGAAGTGCCGCTATCGACCTGCTTCGCGAGCTGGCGGCGCTCGCCTTCGGAGCGGGCGGCTTCGGTGACGCGCTGCCTCGCGGTGGCAAGCAGAGTGGAGAAAGTGGAAGTCGTATCCGCGAGGGCGGAGGAAAGGCGGGAGTGCAGGCGGGTGTGTTTCGCCTCCGCTTCCGCGAGGGAGAACGCGGTCTCGTCGAGACGTTTCGCCTTTTCCATGATGTCCAGGCGAGCCTGCAGCCACGGGCGCATCTCCCGGGGCGAACGCGGATCGAGACCGCAGGCGACCCATTGCTCTTTCCACTCTTGGCTTGTTGCTTCGATGACCTTCTCCACGCCGGTGAGCGTCTTCCTCGCCGCGGCAAGGGCGTCCTCTGCCTGGGTGATGGAACGATCTGCTTGGATGCGCCTTTCGACCAATTGGGAGTCGCGCCTCATACGGTCGGCGATCCGATCCGCCTCGGCGATGGCGGCGGGGAAGGTGATCGAGAGCGGCG
>JAHEDC010000385.1 GCA_024641425.1 Verrucomicrobiales bacterium
GCGAGATTTGTGGGTTGGAGGAAATCGGATCTCATGCGGGTTGAAGATAAATACAGGTTTTGTCAGGAAACTGCATGCTCGGCGTTTCCATAAACGAGAGCAAGCCTAAAAATGCGATCACGGCGAACCACACGGGGTATCCCCGCTCACGTGTTCGGCATTGACCTCGGGCATTCCGAAAGTTAGGATCCCCGCTGGATTTCGCCTTTCATCTCGATCAATCACGGAATTCTTCCGACACAGCGACTTCCCGAATAGTTACCATGCCCTCTCCCCACAACTCATGAAGACCATCCAAAAACTCTGCCTCCTCCCCTTCTCCCTCGCCGTCGCCTTCGCCGCCAACCTCCGCGCCGATCCGATCCCAGAAAACCTCAAGCAGAACGGCTGGTTCGTAGGCTGCCAAGCCTATACCTTCAATCGCTTCACCGCCTTCGAGGCCATTGCGAAGACCAAGGAAGCGGGCGGCAACATGATCGAATTCTATCCCGGCCAGACGCTCAAGCCCGGTTCGGAGGAAAAGGTCGGGCATGGCATGTCCGAGGGCTCGATGGCCGAACTGAAGGCCGAGTGCGAGCGCCAGGGCGTGCGCCCGGTCAATTACGGCGTCGTGGGCGCGAATAATCCGGAAGAGGTGAACGCCATCATGGCCTTCGCCACGAAGATGGGACTTTACTCCGTCTGCACCGAATCGACCGAACAGATCGCCGCCTGGGAAGCCGCCGCAAAGGAGACCGACATCAAAGTTGCCTTCCATGAGCACGGCGGCTCGATGAGCAACCCGAAATACAAGGTCTGGAATCCGCTTTACATCCTCGGCGTGGTTGAAAGTCGCGATCATCGCGTCGGGGCCTGCGCCGACCTCGGCCACTGGTGCACCTCCAATCTGGTTCCTGTCGAATGCCTCCGCATCCTCTCGGGTCGCATTATCAGCGTGCACCTCAAGGACAAGGCCGCCAACGGCAATGCCCCCGTCGTGGTTGCAGGCACGGGCGTGGTCGATGTCGCCGCCTGCCTTGAGGAATTGAAAAAGCAGAACTTCAACGGCCACATCTCCATCGAACACGAGGCCGACTGGGATGACAGTGTTCCGCAGGTCACCGCGAACATCGACTTCATCAAGGCCCACGGAAAATAGGGCTGGCCGAGCACACTCCTCAGAACGAAATGGTCGGATTCCCTCATGGAGCGGAATCCGGCCTTTTTTTCGACTCGACCGCCCCCGAGGCCGTTTCGTCGCCCGCGCGGATTGACCTCCCCTTCCCCGCGCATCCACAATTGATCTTTGCCCGATCCCCGCCACCTTAGGCGCATGCCAGGCATTGTCATCAACCCTCGATCCAAAATCTTCCACGGCCACGAATGGGTCTACGGTTCGGACATCCGAAAGACGTTCGGGAACCCCCAACCGGGCGACGTGATCGCCCTCAAGGATTTCAAGGACCGTAAAATCGGCAGTGGAATCTACAATCCGCAGTCCCAGATCGTCGCCCGCCGCTTCTCACGCCGCACCCAGGATCTTGATCTCGATTTCTTCAAGCGCCGCATCTCCCAGGCCCTCGCCCGCCGCATGGAGGATCGCTCCCTCGATCCCGCCCTCTGCCGCATCGTCTGGAGCGAGAGCGACGGGATTCCCGGACTCGTCGTCGACCGCTACGGCGATCATCTTGTCCTTCAGACCCTCACCCTCGCGATGGAACGGCGGATCGACCTCATCACCGAGGCGCTGCTTTCCGAGATTACTCCGACACCCCATTCCATCACCGCGCGGAACGACAGCCCGATTCGCGCTGCCGAGGGCATGGAGGGCTACACGAAAATCCTCCACGGAGAATCACCCGCTCCCTTCGACGTGGCGCATGACGGCCTGATCTTCCGGGTCGATCTCGGGGAGGGCCAGAAGACCGGCCTTTACCTGGACCAACTCTCGAATTACGGACTCGTCGCCCGGCACGCCGCCGGGCGCCGCGTCCTCGACTGCTTCACCAATCAGGGCGGCTTCGCCCTCGCCTGCGCGAAAGCAGGGGCCTCGCAAGTCACGGCGATTGATGTCAGCGAGACCGCCGTCGCCGCCACGCGTTTGAACGCCGTGCTTTCCGGCCTTGCCGAGGGACAACTCGAATGCGTGCAGGCGAACGTCTTCGATTACCTGAAGACCAAGGACGCCGCTGCCGAGCGCTACGACCTCATCATTCTCGACCCGCCTTCCTTCGCCCGGAACAAACGGACGCTCAACGACGCGCTCCGGGGTTACAAGGAGATCCACTTGCGCGCACTCCGCATGCTCGATCCGGGTGGCATCCTCGCCACCTACTCCTGCTCGCACCACGTCGATCGTGAGACCCTGCTGGAAGTCATCCGCGACGCGACCGTCGATGCGAAACGCAGCCTCCGCCAACTCGCCACCCATACCCAGCGCCCGGATCACCCGATCTTGACCACCATTCCCGAGACGGAGTATCTGAAGGGCTTCGTCCTTCAGGTCATCCCGTCGTGGTAAGGGGGAATCGCCCTCGGTCTTCCGTGATTCGTCATTCCCCTCCCCCTCCCCCCTGAAAACTGAAAGCCGAGAGTTCAAAAGTTCGCCGCCCCACCAGCTCGGCGCCCTCGCCCGCGCCTCCGGCCGGGCGCTTGCCAGTCGGGTGTCGGGGAACGTGCGGCGGTCAAAACTGATGACGGCCACGCTGGTCCTCTTCATGCTCGGTTACCTCGGACTGGGGTATATCCTCTTCGAGCGCGGCTTTACCTTCATCGCGCGCCTGCCGGGCTTCGGCACCCTTCTCTCGGAGCGCATCTTCTATCTGATGTTCTTCTTCTTCTTCCTGATGCTCGTCTTCTCGAACACGGTCATCAGCTATAGCATGCTCTTTCGAAGCCGCGAAATGAGCTGGCTCATGACCTTGCCCATCCGCCACCGCACTCTCTTCGTCTGGAAGAGCGTCGAAACGCTCGTTTTCTCGAGCTGGGGCCTCGTGCTTATCAGCACTCCTCTCCTCGCGGCCTACGGGCGCATCCATAACGCCGATTCCTGGTTCTACTTCCGCGCCTTTCTCATTTATCTGCCCTTCGTCGCCATTCCCGCCGCCCTCTCGGCCTGGCTCCTTCTCGCCGCCGTCCGCCTCCTCGGCAAGCGCACCCTGATTATCCTCGCCCTCGTCGCCATCAGCTGGTTCATCCACCACATCGTCGGCGTCTTCGAAGAGCAGAAGAAACTCCAGGAACAGGAGGGCGTGAATATCGTCGTGACCATGAACAAGGTGCTTGAGCATACCAACCTCAGCGTCCACCCGCTTGTCCCAAGCACCTGGATGAGCGACACCCTCGTCTATTGGGCAAAGGGCTTCAGCGCCCGGGGCTATTTTTTCTGTTTCCTCATTCTTTCCTGGGCCCTGATGGGACTCCTCATGACCTACAGCGTCGCCAGCCGGGTCTTCATCCCGGCCTGGAATACCAGTATCCACCGCCGCGCGACCGCGTCCTGGAACCGGCGTCAGAAACGTCTCCGCACAGGGGTCTCCATCGCTTGCGCCCCCCTTTCGCGCGCGTTTCCACTTCCCGGTTCGGGCCGACCGCTCCGCTCGCTCATCGTCAAGGATTTCCTCATTTTCTGGCGCGATCCCAGCCAGTGGGTGCAGTTCCTCATCATCATCGGGCTCCTCTTCATTTATGTCCTGAACCTTCGCAATATGGGCTACGATTACCAGGATGCCTTCTGGTCGAAAATCATCGCCCACCTCAATCTCGTCGTCTGCTCGCTGGCCGTTTCCACCCTGACAACCCGCTTCGTTTTCCCCCAGTTCAGCCTCGAGGGCCGCCGCCTCTGGATTCTCGGCCTCGCTCCTTTCAGTCTCAAGAAGATCGTGTGGCAGAAGTTCTGGTGCAGTTGGATCGTCGCCGCCGTCCTCACCGTCTCACTCATTATCCTCTCAGGGAATATCCTCGAACTGCCGGGCCCATCGATTGCCTTCTTTGCCTCCGCCATCGGAGTTCTCAGCCTCGGTCTTACCGCTCTCGCCGTCGGTCTCGGCACGGTATTTCCCAATCTCAGGGAAGAAGGCGCCGCCAAAATCGTTTCCGGCTTCGGGGGAACGCTCTGTCTCATTCTCAGCTTTCTCTACATCGTCGTCTTCATCTTCATCCTCGCCCTCCCCGCCGCCGTCTCGCTTGCCAAATCCGGCTTCCTCGCCTCCCTCGACGAATCCCTCGTCTTCTGGCTGGCGGTCGCCTCGGACCTTACCCTCACTCTCCTCGTCGCCGGAATCCCCCTCTTTTTTGCCTTGCGCCGTGTAAAGAATTTGGAATTTTTAGGAAGTCTGTAATATTAAGAAAAATTACGGATTTTCCGGCTCTATTCCATTTTTCCAAACCATGAATCGCATTCCAAACGACAAGGATTCCGGCCCCATTCTCATTGCGGGCGAGGAGGACGACGACGAACTCCTTTTTGCCGCCGACGCTGAGGGCGGGCTCGTGGTCGAGTCCGACGAATTCGACGAGCAGGTGCAACTCGCGCAGGAGCAACTGCTTCATCTCCGGCACCAACAACAGCTCATCGAGAAGCAAAAGGCTGAGATCGAGGATCTGAAGATTCGCCGCCGCGAGTTCCTAGATGGCCGCTCGCAGCTTGTTGATCGTCTCAGCCGTGCGGTTGTCTCGCTTGAGCGCGAAACCTTCGAGACCCAGAAGAAGGTAGAACAGTTCCTTCAGACCAAGGATTCGTTCGAACGTCACCTTGAGGCCATCGAGCAATTCAATCCCGATGAATGGAGCCGCGCCGAGATGCGGGCCGAACTCTCCCGAGCCCTCGGTGTCATCGACGACGCCCGCACCGAATATCAAAAGGGCATGGCACGGATGCACACGCTCATGAAGGAGGACGAGGACATCACGTCCCCTCCGCCCGCCGCCCCGCGAAACCCAATCGCGAGCTCGACCCTTGAGGGAAAACCCAACGCCACTGCTCCGTTGCCCGAGTGCCGGGACTTCGGTTACTGGTTCCGGGCCGGCCTTGCCTTCACCCTGCCCCTCATCGCTTTCGGTCTCTTCGCCCTGATTCTCCATCTTCTCATTGGCTGATTTCCTTTCGTTCATGTCAACCGTTCCACTCCGCCGTAATCGCCGAAGCGCCATCCGCCATTCCAATCGCGAAGCCGATTCCGAAATCGCGCTTCTCTCCGCTGAAGAAAAGAGTGTTCGCGACCAGATTACCGACCTTGAGCGTTTTATCGTCAAAGCCCCGGCGCGGGCCCAGAGGGCCGAAATCGCGAGGCACGAACGCCTCAACACCCTCCCGCCGCCGGACGAGTTTCTCCCAGACTACCCCGAAGGCCACCACGCGGATGGAACAGATGCCCCCCCTGCCCGTCTGACCCACGCGCAGAGCGCTATCCTCCGGAAGCACCGCAGAATGAACCTCGCGGTCTTCGTCGCCGTCTCGCTCGCCGTCGCCGCCTTTGGTCTCTGGATCGCGGAAAACCTGTAGGCTTTGAACAGTTTTCCGGGAGCCGGGCCCTCAGCGGCTTTCAAAGCGCAGACGGAAGTAGCGCGGGGCTGAACCGTTCGCGGGCGCAATCTTCCGAAGAGTGACGCGGATATTTCCTCCGGAACTCCAGGCGCTCTCCGCAACGGAAAACGCGTCGGTGGCGTCGATCCAATCTCGCAAGTCCCCCGAACCCTCGATGACGACCCGCACATCGTCGGCGGCGGGATTGCGCCGATACTCGAGCAACAGCGCCCCGTCAAAGGGATCGGTGAAGACGGAGAATAGGTCGGTTTGGCGGTTCGGGTTGGCGGGGTCGCTCCCAAACGCATGCTCGGCAAAGGCGACGATACCGTCATGGTCGCCGTCGGAGGCTGGATCGCCGCTGAAATCGAGCGCGTCCGACGCCCCTGGAGAACCGCCGCTTACGACGCTCGGGCGCCAACTCGCCGGATCCTCGGGATCCCCGGGAGTCATGGGCGCGATGCGGGTAAGGCTGGGCCCAAGACCATCGGCTGCTGGCGGCCAGGGCAAGGCATCGCGATATCGGAAACTTTCGATCATTGTGACGCCGTCCGCGGCAAGGAGGGTGATCCGCTCGCCTCCGTTGGCGAGAGCGGTTCCGTTCCGGAAGACCCCGGCCAATGGAAGTCCCGCGCCATACGCGGCCTCAAAGGCGGCCCTGTCAGCGACCACCAGCGCATAGGCACCCGGCGCCAGAACGTATCCGGTGGGAAACGTGAAGTCGATGCCTCCGAAGGTGACGCCGCTGAGATCGATGGGGCCTTCCGAAATGTTCCGCACCTCGACAAACTCGAGTTCCTCGCCCGCCCCGCTCGGATGGTACATGAGCTCCGATACGACGAGATTTCCGGCGGAGGCAAGCGTTCCCACGAGGAAGGTCGCTTCGGTCAACGCCGACCATTCACCGCCGTTCAAAGCCCGGGCCTTCACCGTGACGGAACCTCCAAGACTCAGGGGCTCATTGTAGGCGCTTCCCAAGGCTCCCCCCGTCCACGCCTCGCGAGGATCACTTCCATCGAGCGTATAGTAAACAACTCCTTGGTCGCTCGTCATCGCAAGCGGAAAATTCGT
>JAHEDC010000386.1 GCA_024641425.1 Verrucomicrobiales bacterium
CTCCGTTGTTGTTCGTGTCCGCGTAGAGGGTCACCGTCACATTCGCGATCCCGCTTTCGCTGGCCTCCTTGACGCCGTTTCCATTGGTATCAATAAAGACGGTATCCCCGATGCGGGCCGTTCCCTGCGGCTTGTAACCGAAGTCGACGGTGAGAAGGCTCGCCGTGAGATTCACCACCGCCATGCTATCCCGGACGCCATCGTAATCCTGGATCTGAAGGACGCCGGCGGGAAACTGAGGATCGAAGGTATTGACGACGACGACGTAAGTGCCCCCGGGCAAGCTACCGAGCGCATAGACACCGGCGGCGTTGGTTGGGACCGTGGCGACGAGCGGGTCTTCGGCCCCGTCGATGACGCCGTCGCCGTTGAGGTCGCGGTAGAGGAGGACATCGATGTCCGCGATTCCACCCTCGCCCGCGTCCTGGGTGCCGTTGCCATTCCAGTCGTAATAGAGAGTGTCGCCGATCGAAAGCGCTCCGGTGAGACGGTAGGCGAAATTCCGGTTGGCATAGAGGTTGCCGCCGGTGGCTGTGACCGTCGTCGCATTGTTCACCGTCGCGTCGGGATCGAGGGTCTGCGTCGTGCCGGAGGGTTGGGTAACGGTTACGGTGTAAGTGCCGTTGGCGAGGGAGCCGAAACTGTAGTAACCCGAGCTGTCGGTGGTAGTGGTGCCGCCCGACGTCCCGCTGAGGGTGACCGTCACGCCGGAAAGGAAGATCTCACCGGTATCCTTGACTCCGTTGCCGTTGGAGTCCCTGAAGATAACACCCGAGATGACGTTGGTCGTCGAGCGATAACCGAAGTCCCGGTCGAGATAGCCGTCGTCGACGGTGGGGGCATTGCTGTTGTTGATCGTGACCGTGCTCGCATTGTCCTTCACCGCGCCGTCGGGGTCGAAGGTCTGGGTGAAACTGGTATAGGGCAGCGAAGCCGTATTGATCGTGACCGTGTGGGTGCCATCGATGAGGTTGCGGAAGATATAGAAGCCGGTGGCATCGGTGCGCGTCTGCGCTCCGTTGTCGAGGCTGACGAGGACATTGGGAATCCCGGGCTCCCCGGAGTCGAAGGCACCATTGTTATTTAAGTCCCAGAAGACGAAGTCCCCGATCTGGCCGCGGGGATTGATTGTGATCGCGATGTTGGAGCTCGCATTGTTTGCCGGGCGCCCGGAGACGAAGACCGCCCCGGTGCTGGCGGCGGTATTCGTCGTGATGACCGCCGCCGCCGTGGTGCGGGCGCGGAAGACGACCGAGATCATCTTACGGGCACCCGGATTGAGGGGGCCGACGTTGTTCCAGGTGATCGTTCCCCCGGAAACCGAGGTCGGCGGCACGCTCGACGAGATATAGGCCAGGCGGGTGGGATCGAAGGTATCGGTCAAGGGCAGCGGATCGATGGTCGCGAGACCGTAGGTTCCTGTCGGCGCGGGCACCGCGACGGTGGTGACCCTGTAACCAATGCTGTCCACCCAGACGATGCCGACATCGGGGCTTGCTATCTTGCTGGCCTTCAACTCGGCGGTGAGGGCCTGCACCTGCGCCCAACTCCAGGTAGGGTTCCGCGAGGTGACATCGACGGCGTAAACCTTGGCCGTCCCGAGGAGGGTGTTGATCTGGGCCGTGGTGAGGGTCGAGAAGAGGGTGCCATTGACCGTGACATCCAGTTGGTCGTCAACGAGCATCTGGCTCAGATAGGCATTGAATACAAGTTCGACCTTGGTGATGGTCCCAGTGGGCGAGGCATAGGTGAATCCTCCACTGGTGGTCAGGGTATCGGAGTTTCCCTGATAGTCGACGCGGGCGTAACTCGAATCCGGCTCACCCTGCGCGTTCGCGACGTTCTGGGCGGCACGCGTTCCCGTCACGGTAGTCGCCCAGCCGGTGCGTACCGGCAGTGTCTTCGGCGCCACGGCGGCGGCACGGTTCTCGAGATCGATGGAATAGGTCACCGTCGCGCCCGCACCGTAGCTCATCGGTGCGGTGGTCTTGGTGAGGACGAGGGCGTCGATGAATGGCCAGTCGGCAGTGAGGAAAGTCACCGGTGTGGCTACGGCCCGCGCCGCGTCGAGGTCGACCGCGAAGCGGGTTCCCGTCGCGTTCGGGAGAATCGATCCGGCAGGAAGGTCAGCGTCGGAGGAATCGACCTCGACGATGTAGCGGGCGTCGGGCAGGCTGGCGAAGGAATAGATTCCACTGCCGTTCGTCTGCGTCGTGCCGTAGAGCGGTTCCCTGCTGTCGAGCACCCCGTTGCCGTTGGAGTCGTAGTAAAGCGAGACCGTGATATTGGCGATTCCGGGTTCGCCCGCATCCTTGATCGAATCCCGGTTGGTGTCCTTCCACACAAGGTCGCCGAGCGCATTGTTTCCGGTAAGCCTCGAGGTCACGGTGGAGGTGGCGAGCGAGCCCGTCGGTCCGAGCTTGATCACGCCCGTGTTGTCGACGCTGACCGAGGGGTAGCTGAGAGGGACAGTGGCCTGGAAGCCAACAATTGCGGTGTCGCCGGGGGCCAGCGCCGCGCCAAGCATCCAGCGCACGCGGGTCACGCTCGCGGGCGCGGGTTCGGTCGTGACCCAGGTCACGCCGTTGTCGGCGGACCAGGTCACGTTCACGGTGTTCCCGGGAGGAAGGGTATTGGCCGCGGTAGCGGAGCCGGTGACGAAGACGAGACCGGTCGGGATGGCGTCCTCGAAGACGAACGGCAGCGAAAGCCCGGGTAGTCCGATTCCGGCTGAGCCGATATTCTGCGCCGTGAGCATGTAGGTTGCCGTGGCGCCGCCTGCGATGAAGGCCGGGCCGCTCTTGTTGAAGTTCACGCTGGGAGCCGTCGTGCTGAACCCGCCACCGGTCGCGCCATAATCCCCGTTGAACTTCTCGTTGTCGTATCCGGAGGCCACTTCCTGGTAGGGCGACAAGGCGGCCGAACAACCGGAGGCCAGAGGTAGAAACTCGTAGAAGACGAGACCCACCGCGCCCGTGTTGTTGCCCGGGATATTCTCGAAATAGAGCCGGTCCTCGAAGGGGATGAGTTGCTCGGTGCCGTTGTTGAGCTTGAGGATCACGATGCCGTAACACTTCACCAGCCGGACGCAGAGTGGGTCGTAGACCGAGGGGTCACCCACCGGCTGCATCCATGCGTTCCGGTCCGGCAACCCGTCTCCGTCGTTGTCGAATCCCGCGCCCACATTGCCCAGATCATACCAGATCCCTTCCATCTGCGCGGCGTATCCGGCCTGGGGCGAGGTCGAGTCCGGTCGCCAGCCGAGGCTCTGCTCGATGGCATCGAGGTATTTCGAAGGCACCTTGCTCGTCGTGTTGGGCCAGATCTTGTTCGCCATCGCCGAGATCTCGCTGCGCATCGTGACCTTGTTGGTCTTCGAAACCCGTCGCGTCGTCGCCCCATCGGTGGCTTTCGCCCAGATGTCGTAGTTCAGCCAGAGGTCGTCGAGTGGATCCGGCGCGGCCCCGGTCACGGCGTTCCCGGCGGGATCCTTTAGGGGGTAGGTGACGAAGAAATACTGCACGACGCAGGCTCCCGGAGCGAGGCTTGGGATCGCGCGCACCGCATCCGCCGCCCCCCCCGGCATCTGGAGCGCGAAAGTTCCCGAGTAGCCCTTCGCCCCGGATACGGTCACCGTCCTCGGCGCGAAGATTCCGGGCGTGCCGCTGCTCGTCGACGGATCGACAAGCCGACCGATGTCGACCGCCACATTCGTCAGCGTCGTCGCGCCTGTATTGCAGATCTTGACCCCGAGATGGGCCGCTGACGGACTGAACGAGGAGGGACTCTCCACATTGGAATCGACGACGAAGTTGTAGGCCGTGATCACCTCCATCCGCAGCGGGCCGTCCGCAACGGACTGCGCGGAAACGTACGATGGCACCGCTAGAATAAGGGCGAAAAGGACTCGGGCACGGCTACCCACCTTCGCGATCGAACTGGGAAGGTGGTTAGGAGATTCCTGGATTCTCATCTCGGAAGGATGGAAGAAACATGGGAGGTTGAGCTGAAGACGCGATCCGCCGACTCCCCCGCTTCGGGAGGGGAACAGACGCCGGAACGCGCACGCCGGAGGATCTTTTTGAAATCCTCCCAAGCCGCCACCGGTAATAGGAAGTGAGAAGCCTAATAATATTTAAAAACTAATAAAAGTTAACTAAAAATACCACAACCACAACAAGTATCTTCCAACTTGGGCAAAGTTCTTTCGCCGAGGGCCGCGAAGCGGTCCGTGGCACAGGGGGCGGCGGCTCAAGAATCGAGGAAGTGGCCGAAGTGACCCGCAGGAACGTTTCCCAGCCATAGTTCACTCCCACCTCCCGCCCATCCTGAGGCACAAGGCGATTCCACTTTCCTTCGCCGGGACATCCTCGCGAGTCCCGGTGGCGTTTCTACTCAGTCAGGCAGTCCGTGGGAAACAGTGCTGACGGCGCCCTGCCCGCCGGGCTACTTCCGGTCGTACTTCTCGATATACTTGCGATAAAGTCTGGCCGACCCTTCGAACTCTCCCGTCTCGAACTCCAATTCCGCCCACTTCAGCCAAGAAGCCCGGAGAGAGCGCTTGGCTTCGGCTGTGTATTTTGTCTCATCCCTGCTGCCCACGCACTTTATCGCGGACTCGAATGAATTACCGGCCTTCTTGTAATCCTCCAACTTCCACGCGCAGATCCCGCGCCAGTAGAACATTTTGATGCCCGGTTCGCCATGGAGATCGGCCTCAAGATTCCGGTCAAGGCTCCCGATCGCTTCCTCCCAGCGTTCGGCCCTTAAGAGGGGCAGGGCTTCGGCGAGCAATTCCGTCATCGGGGACGCGGGCAAAGGCTCCGCTCCTTCCTCCGCATGGCACACGGGCGTTACGATCACAAACAACGCAAACTGAAGAGCTGTAAAGAGTCTCATGGTTACCATGAGTATCGGCGTCCCTTCGGCCCCTGTCGAGGTCTCACTCCACCACCATCTCCCCCTTCATCACGACCCAATGCCCGGGGAAGGTGCAGAGAAAGGGGTAGGTGCCGGGCTTCTCCGGAGCGTTGAAGCGGAGGATCTCACCGGTGTTGGGGAAGAGGAGTTTGGTGTGGTGGAGGATTTTGTCGGATTCGGGGATGAAGTCCTTGGCCATGCCTGACGGGTCCTTGGCCATCTCGTTGCCGGCCATCCCGATCTCCTCCAGCGCTCCGGGGACAACGAGGGCGAGGTTGTGCGGGGTGGCGTCGGGATTGGTGAGGACGAGCTTCACCGGCTGGCCGGCCTTGACCGTGAAGCGATCCTTCGTGAAGAGCATGCGCTCGGGGAGGCAGGAAATGTCGACCGTAGCCAGATTCGGCTGGCCGTCGAACTGGGCGGTGGCCGCCGTGTTGGAGTTCTTGGGGAAAGCGATTTTTTCGGCCTCCCGCGAGCCTTTGAGGAAGGGCGCGACACGCGCCTTCAGGGCGGGATCGGCCTGCCAGACGCGGAGGAGATCGGCGGAGCCGAGGGCGCAAGTCATCGCGTATTTCAAATGGTCGCCCATCGGCTGGTCGAGGATCGGCAGAATGGCTTCCAGCGCGCCATTGGTGCCGAGGTAACTCGCGGCAATGGTGGCTTCGAGACGGACGAGCCCGCTCGCGTCGGCGGCGCGGGCCGCGAGGGCGGGGAGATCGGCGGGCCCGTAACGGAGCTGCCGGGTCGCGGCGGCGCGGGCGTGGACGTTGTCGCAAGCGAGGAGTTCATTGAGCAAGGCAGGACGGGCGACGCCGAGGCTGCGGTAGAGCCACAGCGCTTCAGTCTGATGATGGCGGAAGCGCGGATCCCCCGGCTCCAGCGCCGCGACCCAGGCATCGAGTGCAGTTTCGACTTCGCGCGGATCGCGCTCGCGCAGTTCGCGTTTCGTCCAGTAGCGGTAGCGGTATTCGGGGCGCTTCAGGTTGTCTAACAGACCCACTAACGGCGCGCCGGCGATGGCAGGGGCTTCCGCCAGTTCCGCACCTTTCGGCAGGATGCGCCAGATCCGGCCGGACTTCCGGTCGCGGCGCGGATCGCGGAGCGAATACTGGGCGTGGCCCTTGACCGGATTGTACCAATCGCAGACATACATCGCGCCATCCGGGCCGTAGCGGAGGTCGGTGGGAATGAAGCTGAGGTTCTCGGAGAAGATCAGATCGCTGACATACTTTTCCTCGAAGTGATCGTCCTTCTCGATCCATTCGTGGATCTCGACCCGGTTCGTCGGCTTGTAGCGCACCTTGACGAAACCACCCTGCATTTCGGCGGGCCAGGAGGGGAAATCGACGAACTCGTGGCCGCAAACGCCGGAGTAGGCGGGAAGCTTTCCGGCGGCGGGATGCTGCGCGGGATACGGCGGGTTCAAGGCGTGGAAGGCGCTGGCGAAGATCGGATGGCTTGCGACATGGTGGCCCCAGTCGTCGAAGGTCACGCCCCAGGGGTTCGTGTTCGGGTAATTGCCGAAGCTGACCAGTTTCTGGGTCGAGGGCGTAAACTGGAACCAGGCGCTGTTCTCCGCGCGCACCGGGCCG
>JAHEDC010000031.1 GCA_024641425.1 Verrucomicrobiales bacterium
AGGAGCGATCGGGACGCCCGAAATGCCTTTCATGAGGAGACACTGGTCGAGCACCGGACGGAGCGACTCCAGGTTCGGGGGCGGCGAAGTGCGGAAAGTCTCCGGACTCGCGGGCCAGAATTGATCCATGATGACGCCGTGGGGCATGTACATGAACCCGAGGCGCACCGGCGGCTTGGCGGGCGTGTCCTTGCCCGGGCCAGAGTCCGCCCAGCCCATGGTTTCCAGCAGCGGAAGCGCGAGAGAGGCTCCGGCTCCTCGGAGGAAAGTGCGGCGATCAAAGAGGAAGTGCTTGCTCATGGTTTACTCGTGGATGCGGCGGTGCGTGAAGGGATAGCTGGTGACGACCTCGCGGATGAGGGTCTGCATACGATAGCCGTCATTCTGGATGTTTTCCATCAGGTGATCCACCACGATCTCGTCGTAGCCTTCCAACTGGCGGCAGAGGGCGTAGGCGAGCAGCTTCTCCGTCAGGTTGCGCGCGAGATCGGTCTCGCGGGCGGCGATGATGGCCTTCAGTTCGCGGGGAGAAGCGAAGCGCTGGCCGTCCGGAAGCTCGCCCGCGGCGTCGATCGCGCCGCCGGTATCATCCTGCTCGCGCCAGCGCCCGATGGCATCGAAGTTCTCCAGGCCGAAGCCGATGGGATCGAGGATCTTGTGGCAATTCGCGCACGTGGTATTCGTCTGATGCAGTTCGGTGCGCTGGCGCAGGGTCAGGTTCGCGACCTCCGCCGGGTTCTGCTTTTCGAGGGCGGGCACGTTCGGCGGGGGCGGGGGCACGCGTTCGCCCAGGACCTGTTCGAGCACCCACACCCCGCGTTTGACCGGGCTGGTGCGGTTGGGAAACGAGGTCGTCGCCAGCACGCCGGGCATGCCGAGGATGCCGCCCCGGTTGGCGTCGGTCAGGCTCACCTTGCGCATCTCTGGCCCGGTGACGGATTCCTCCAGGCCGTAGAGCGGGGCCAAGGTGCCGTCGAGGAAGGTGTAGTCGCTGTCGACGAAGCGGACGGCGCTCTGGTTCTCGCGCACGATGCTTTCGAAGAAGAGCCGGGCCTCGTCGACCATCGACGCGCGCATTTCGGCGGTCATCTGCGGGAACTTGGCGGTGTCGAAAGTCTTGTCGGCCAGATCGCCGAGTCCCAGCCATTGCGCGCCAAAGCCGTCGAAGAGGGCGCGGGAACGTTCGTCTTGGAGCATGCGATCCACCTGTTCCTTCAAAACCTGCGGTTCGTGGAGTTTCCCGCTGTCCGCGAGGGCCGACAGCGCGGCGTCGGGCATCGTGGCCCAGAGGAAGTAGGACAGGCGGGACGCCAGTTGGTAGTCGTCGAGGGGAACGATCTTCCGATCGGGGTCGGCCTCGACGGCAGGCGTGATGAAGAGGAACTGGGGGGAAACGAGCACCGCCTTGAGCATCAGCCGGAGGGCGTCCGGATAAGCGAGGTCGTTCTCCCGACCTAGATCGAAGACCCCGAGCAGGACGTCCAGTTCCGGGTCCGAAGGAGGCCGACGATAGGCTTTCCGGGCCAGCGAGCGGGCGACCTCCCGCGCCGCCGCCCGGAGATCCGCGCCGGGGACGGGCGCGGGACCGAAAAGGCGCTCCCGGGCCTCCGCGGGGGCCGCGTCGCCGTTTGGCAGCACCTGTTCCAGCACCGCGTTGGCGATGGCGAGATACTGCTCCGACTGGAGCGGGGACAGGGTGTTGAGGTAGCCCGCGCCGACGACCTCGTCGGGCAAGACATCGGTGACTTTCGGATCGACGCCGAGGAGATCATGCAGCGTGTTCCCGTACTCGACCTTGCTCAGTCGGCGGATGACAAAGAGGCCGGGATCCTTCGGGTTGAGAAACTTGATCTTGCCGACCCAGTCCTGGAACTGCACGCGCTCCTCGTCTGTCGGCAGTTTGTCCTCATCGTCCGGGGGCATTTCGTAGGCCTTCACATGGGCGACCGCCTGCTTCCATTGCCTGCTGGAAGCCGTGTTGCCGGGACTCTTGAGCGCGGCCTCGAGGTTGAGCCCGGCCTTGCTCCGCCGGTTGCCGTGACATTCGACGCAGTAGTTGTTGATGAACGGCGTGACACCCTTCTCGAAGGCCTTTTTGGCCTCGGCCTGCAGCGCGGCGTACGCGGCGTCTCCCCCGTCGTCGGCCGACTCCGCGTGGGCGGGCGCGGCCCAGAGCAGCGCCATGCCGGCGAGGAGCATCGAAATGCGGCGGGGCTTTCGTGGGTGTGATTTCAAACGACGCAAACGACGGTCAGGATTTCCGCTGAAGGGGGACGAATCAAGCATTGTCTATTTCGGCCGACGGAAGGCGTCGATCTTCTCCCGCATTTTCGCCGCTTCGGTCTCGGTATCTCCGAGCGCTTGGGGTTCCACTGTCTTCTCGCGGGTGTAGCCGATGTGTTGCATCCAGCGCGAGGAACGGTGTCTCCGCAACTCATCCACCGCCTTGAAAAGCGGATCGGCCTTGATCGTCGCGAGCGACTCGTCGGGCACCGGGACGCCGAGGCCTTCGAGGATCGTCCGGGCCATGAGCAGGTGGCCTTCATCGCCCGGATGCACCTTGTCCCGGGAGAAGACTTCGGTGCGGGCGTCGCGCGCGGCGCGCATCGCGGTGTGGAGATCGATCACGTGGACGCCGGGTTCGTCCAAGGTCATCTCCCACGCCGCATAGGCGGTCATGACGCTGTCATAGTTGAACGCTCCCGCTGTGGTCGTGGCATCGTAGATCGGCGGGGTGACGAGGAAAACGTCCGTCACGCCCGCGGCCTTGCAGTGCGCGATGAGCCTGGTGACGCCGTCCTTGAAGGCGGTGAATCGTCCCTCGTCCAGGGGCTGATAGATGCCGTCATTGATGCCGTAGCACGCGAAGACGACGTCCGGCTTCCCTTTCTCCAGCAGACGCCCGAGCCGTTCGAAAAGACACGGCCGTGGAAACCTCCCGCCCGCATGCCCGTCCTCGCTGAGGCCCGAGAGCGTCTCGCTCGCGAGTCCCAGACCGTAAATGTCGAAGGCCATTTCGGGATACAGCTTCTCAAGATAGTAGGCGGCGAACGACACGTAGCCCCCGGCCTGCGTGATGCTGTCGCCAAGGAAGACGGTCTTCTTCCCTGCGAGCGTGTCGACGTTCGCGACGGCGCCGGGGGACTCGGCCCGGGTCGGCGGGACGCCGGTCAAAGCAGCGACGAGGATCGGAATCGTGATGGCAAATTTCATGGATCGCATGGAATACTGACCGCCACTTCCGGGACATTGCAATCGAAGCTGTCCGCCTGCGGGGAGTACTCGTCTATCGTCTGGATGTTGCAATACCCGGGAACATCGTGCTGACAGAATCGGGATTGTATTACGTTATTTCGTATTTAAACGACGTAATTTCGTAATAATGCGACAATCGAGCAATGAAAGACGAGCCCGAGGATGGGATCGTTTTTCTCACAAATAATTCACTGACAACGCTCTGTGTCGATGTTTCGCCCCAAGAATGGCGATTGGCACAGTCCCTGCACTTCCAAAAGTTCATGAAGACAATTCCTTCCACCGAAACTTTGGTCAAGCGTCCCTCCGACGCCCGGGGTCGCATTGACATCGACTGGCTGCACGGCCGTTACAGTTTTTCCTTTGGTGACTACCATGATCCGGCGCACCGGGGATTCCGCGCGTTGCGCGTCATCAACGAGGATCGCATCGAGCCCGGCGGCGGCTTCGGCACGCATCCGCACCGCTCGATGGAGATCATCACCTACGTGATCGAGGGCGAACTCGAGCACAAGGATAGCCTTGGCAATGGGGGCATCATCAAGGCGGGCCAGATCCAGTATATGAGCGCCGGGGACGGGGTGCTGCACAGCGAGTTCAATCCCTCGCCAACGAACCGCGCCCACCTTCTCCAGATCTGGATGCTGCCGCGCCATGCCGGGGGAAAGCCGCTCTATCACGAGGCTGATCCCGGCGCGCGCCGCGTGAAAAACGGCCTCACGACCCTCGTCTCCGGTGATGGTCGCGACGATTCCATCGCGATGCGCCAGGATGGCGTGATCTCCTTCGGCGACCTCGCGGCGGGTCAAAATCTTACCGTCGAGCCCGACGCGGAACTGCCTTACCTCTGGCTCCAGGTCATCGGCGGCACGCTCGACGCGAATGGCGTGACGCTCACGTCCGGCGATGGTGCTTCCCTCGGCGGGGTTCCGCTCGTATTGCAAGCGAGCGTCGACAGCGAATTCCTCCTCTTCCAACTTTCCTGATAAAACCAACACCCGAAAACATGTCCCAGAAAGCCAACCATCTTCTCCAGCCCTTCGATCTGAAAGGTCTTCCCGTTTACAACCGAGTCGTTCTCGCTCCCATGACCCGCGCCCGCGCTGGCAAGGAGCGCCTGCCGAACGACCTCATGGCCGAATACTACGCCCAGCGCGCGTCGGCCGGGCTGCTCATCACCGAAGCCACCGTCGTATCGGAACAAGGCATCGGCTGGGTCGACAGTCCCGGTATTTACAACGAGGCCCAGGCGGAAGGCTGGAAGAAAACCGTCGAAGCCGTGCATGCGAAGAACACGCCGGTCTTCCTCCAGCTCTGGCATTGCGGCCGTGCCTCGCACAGCGCCTTCCACAACGGGGAACCCGCCGTCGCCCCCTCGGCGATCAAGATCAACGGGGACACCATCCACACGCCCGAAGGCAAGCTCCCCTACGAAACGCCCCGGAACCTGGAAACGGAGGAGATCGCCGGGGTTGTCGGGGACTATCTTCGTGCCGCCGAACTGGCGAAAGCCGCCGGCTTCGATGGCCTCGAAGTCCATTCCGCAAACGGATACCTGCTCGACGAATTCCTCCAGTCGAAGACGAACCACCGCGAAGACGCCTACGGCGGGAGCCTGGAAAACCGCTTCCGGCTTTTGAGAGAAGTGGTCGAAGCTGTGACCACGGTTTTCCCGGCCGACCGCGTGGGCGTGAGGCTGTCGCCGAATGGCATCTTCAACGACATGGGCTCGCCCGATTTCCGGGAAACCTTTCTCTTCGCCGCGAAGGAACTGAACGCGTTCGGACTCGCCTATCTCCACGTCATGGACGGACTCGCCTTCGGGTTTCACGAACTCGGCGAGCCGATGACCCTCTCCGAATTCCGCGAAGTCTTCGACGGCCCGCTCATGGCGAACTGCGGCTATACGCTGGAGACCGGCGAGGCCGCGATCAAGAACGGCGACGCCGACCTCGTGGCCTACGGGCGTCCCTACATCACGAATCCCGACCTCGTCGAACGCTTCGCGAACGGCTGGGAACTCGCCCCGGACGCCGATCCCAAGGTCTGGTCCGCACCCGGCCCGGAGGGATACACCGATTTCCCGGTTTACGCGTCCTGACCTAGCACTCGACGAAACTGACCGCGAGGCCTCCTCTCGCGGTCTCCTTGTATTTGCTCCGCATGTCCCGTCCGGTCTCGCGCATGGTGCGGATGACCTTGTCGAGGGAGACGCAGTGGTGGCCGTCGCCATTGAGGGCCATGCGGGCGGCGTTGATGGCCTTGACCGCGCCCATGGCGTTGCGTTCGATGCAGGGAATCTGGACGAGACCGCCGACGGGATCGCAGGTCAATCCGAGGTTGTGTTCCATGCCGATTTCGGCCGCGTTCTCGACCTGGGCGACGGTGCCGCCGAGGATTTCGGCAAGGGCGCCGGCGGCCATCGAGCAGGCGACGCCGACCTCGCCCTGGCAGCCGACGTCGGCTCCGGAGATCGAGGCATTCAGCTTGTAGAGTGCCCCGATGGCGGCGGCGGTGAGGAGAAAGCGCGTGATCGCGTCCTCGGAAGCGTGTCCGAGAATGTCGGCCGCGTAGTGCATGACGGAGGGAAGGATGCCGGCCGCCCCGTTCGTCGGCGCGGTGACGACCCGCCCGCCCGCCGCGTTTTCCTCGTTCACGGCCAGCGCCCAGAGATTGACCCAATCGAGAGCGCGGAGGGGATCGGGGTTGGCGGCGTCGGAGTCCAGGAGTTTCCGATGCAGTGCACGGGCGCGACGGGGGACCTTGAGACCCCCGGGCAGGATGCCCTCAATCCGAAGTCCGCGTGCAACGCAGGCCCGCATGGCGGACCAGATCGCGAGAAGGCCCTCCCGCAATTCGGCCTCGGTGCGGAGCGCGGTTTCGTTCTCCAGCATGAGCTGGCTGATCGGGATATCCTTGTCATGGCAATGCGCAAGCAATGCCGCCCCATTGGAAAAGGGATGAGGCACCTCGACTGGCGGCGCTTGGAGGCCGACGTCGCTTTCCCTGACGATGAACCCGCCGCCAATCGAGAAGTAAATGATCTCACGCAACGAACCGCCTTCCGCATTGAAGGCGGCGAAGCGAAGTCCGTTCGGATGGAAATCGAGGCGTTTGTTGCGGATGAAGCGGAGGTCTGTCCGCTCATCGAAAGCGATGGAATGCCGACCGGCCAGCGTGATCGATTTCGCATGGCGGATCGCTTCCAGCAGCGCCGGGATGGCTTCGGGATCCACTCCTTCCGGACACTGGCCGGAAAGTCCGAGGAGGATGGCCTTGTCCGTGCCGTGGCCCTTGCCGGTCAGTCCGAGGGAACCGTAGAGTTGAGTCTCCACACGCGCTGTTTGTGGGAGAAGTCCTTCCTGATCCAACACGTCGACGAAGGCCCGCGCCGCCTTCATCGGTCCCACGGTGTGGGAACTTGAAGGACCGATGCCGATGCGGAACAGTTCGAGTGCGCTAACGTGCATCGCTTACCTTACACCGCGCCGATCCGGCGGCAACGTCCGCCGGAAGTTCCCCGGCGATTAGCGGGCCCAATCCCCGTCGCCCGTTCTTTGAAGCGATCGTTACTCGTAACTCAGTTGCGCGGTGGCGGACGTCGCGGCGCTGCTTCGAAAGCGAATCCAGTAGGCTTGGAAGGCTTCGGGGAATTCGTAGGTCACGACCGTTTTCCCGCCTTTGAGATCGAAGGATTTCCAGGCCTGCCAATCGCCGGTGCCCGTGAGATCGATCTCGGCCGTGACCGTCGTTTCCGTCTTCGCGGAGAGGGTGAGCAGCTTCTTGTCGTAACCCGTCATGAGATAAGGATCGGAAGGCGCCTCGGAAGCGACGGCGCTGTCTTTCCACGGCCCACCCTGTCCGACGGGCTTGCCGAGTTCCCAGAGGTCGTCGAGGGCGCCGATCCAGAGCGCGGTCTTGCCATCGTCGGAACGAATGAGATGCGGGTTCGACTCCGGAGCATCGGCCCGAACGCCGGAAAGCACCATGAGGCCGCGGTAACTGCAGTAGTCGGCGATGCGAAGATTGTGGGAGGCGACCGGGCGCACGCGGGCGAAGCCGCCGGCGTTCTCGGCGGGCAACTCGTAGAAGGTGCCGTGGCAGTTGAAGAGATCGCGCTCGGTGGCGACTTCGCGACAGAGCCGCCCCCAGCCGAGAGGGCCGGGCCTGTCAAAGGCGGCGTCTCCCTTGGGAAGGCGGAAGCGCTGGCCCTTGTCGTCGATGTAGAGCACCGAGGCCCCGTCGACTTCGAGGACGCCTTTGCGATCCGGGATGGCGGCGTTCTCCCTGAGCCAGGCCAGTTTCCCCTCGTCGTCTTCCCGTGTCAGTCTCGCCCGGGCGTCGAGCGCGTAGAGGCCCGCGTTCGATGCGAAATGGAGATCGCGCCGGTTCTCGGCCCGGGCGCGGACGATGCCGCCGCGGGTGTTCGTGTCATCCGCCCTGGCGAGACCCTCGAATTTCGTGCCTGGCACCCGATCGTCATCGCCCGCATACGTGAACCAGGCCGTGCCCTTCTCCAGGGGGGCCGACGAGCGGACGCGGATCCAGATTCCGCGGGTCTCGCGGTCGAAGCTTTGCCAGGCGTATCCTTCGACCTTCCGTGTTGAGAGCGTTGTCCATTGACCGTTCCCGTCGACGTCGATCTCAAACGTCAAGGTGGTCTCGGAATCGGTGACGAGGTGGACCGCGCGGTTTTCGAACCCGGCGAAGAGAAAAGGATCCGAGGGTTCGTTCGCGGCGACCCTATCATTCCACCACACGGCTCCGCGTCCGATGACCGGCCCGAAATGATCGAGCTGGGAGGGCTTGATGAACCAGAGGTTCGATTGCGACTGCGGCGCGGCGACCTCGCCCTTGGCTTTCCGTTTGTTGAGGAACTCGCTTTTCGCGGTGTCGTCGCAGCCGAGCACGACGTGATCGCCCCAACGGCAGAAGTCGCCGACGACCTTGAGGTAGCTTGAACGGGGCGAGATCCCGGCTGAGTTCGAGGAGGAAAAGGACTTGGGAAAATGCCAGAACATCCCGTGCATGGTCATCAGGAGATCCCCGCCCTCGCCGATTTCGCGGATGCGCGGCCACTCCGTATTCCAGCCGTGTGCGCCGTCGTAACTATGGCTCGCCTTGGGCAGACGGTAGCGGTGCCATTGGCCGCCATCGAGGCACATGAGGATGAGGGAGCGGGCGTCCCAGCCCATGCTCCAGACCGGATCCCCGGCGGGATCTTCATTGCCGTGGATACCGCCGGGCCCGGTGACTTCGGTAAACTGGTTCCGGCGAACGATCTCCCATTTCGGCGAATTTCCGTCCCACTGCGCGAGGACACCGGATTCGACGAACGGGTTCTTCTGGGCCTCGCCGCCGTGCTCGCCGTTGTTCGCGTAGACCACCCGATTCTGCCCCGAGTAGAAGCCTTTGCCATGGTACCCCGGAAGATTTGCCTTCGGCTCACCCTTTTGCTGTTCGTCGTGGAAGAGGATCTTCGGTTCCAACGTCCGCACGTCCACTTCATAGAATCCTTCCTCCATCGTGGCGAAGTAGATCTTGTTCCCCGGATCGGTGAGATGGCGCGCGTTGCCGGTGTGACGGCCGAACATCGTCGCATACGGAATGGCCCGGACATTCCGTGCGGCATCGATCGCGTAGGGTCCGATGAAGAGCTGGTTCGATTCCCGGTGGATCATGCGATTCGCCGGGGTGCCGCCGATGCTTTCCGGGCGCACCGTCATGTTCAGTTCCGTGTCGATCTCGTAGAGCTTGTCGGACGAACCCTCTGGCATGTGCGGGGCGTAGGTGACGGCCCACAGGCGATCCGCCCAGGGCACGACCGCCCCCGTGCCGCACTCGTTCTCCTCGTTGAAGAACGAGAGGTGGGGATAGATGCCACTGAAGTGCGGGTGCGCGGGCTCGGCGGCCGGAGCGGCCAGGGCCAGGAAGCACGATGCGAGGAGGGGGCGCATGGAAGGGGACGTCCGGGGATTCATTCAATCGAGGTGGTGGGTGCGCGAGGGAAAGCAGACCTTCGCCACCTCAATTAAGGCGGAGGGACGATTCCCTCAAGGATTTCCAACGGCACACCGCGCACTCCGGTCTTGCCGGGGCGGGGCGGAAATGACACGCTTGAGTTTCCCGAAGGCGCGCGCGTTCGCGCGACCGGAAGCAAAACCCTTAACTACCCGCCCAGATCCATGTCCCAGCTCAACCGCCGCCATTTCCTCAAGCAGGCCCTCGCCACCGGAGCCGCCACCGCGCTCGTCAGCGGCACCCGTTCCTCCGCCCGCGTTATCGGAGCCAACGACAAACTCCGCATCGCTGTCGCCGGTGTGAACGGTCGCGGGGGCTCGCATATCGGAGGCTGGCTCGACCAGAAGAATGTCGAGATCGCCTACCTGATCGATCCCGATTCCAAGGTGCTCGCCGGGGCGATGAAGAATCTTGAGAAGAAAACAAAAGGCCCGTTCGTGACCAAAGGGATCGCCGATGTGCGCAAGGCCCTTGAGGACCCTACGCTTGATGCCATTTCCATCGCGACGCCGAATCACTGGCATACGCTGATGACAATCTGGGGAGCACAGGCCGGAAAGCATGTATATGTCGAGAAGCCGATGAGCCATGACGCCGCCGAAGGACGGATCGCGGTCGCGGCGCAGGCGAAGTACGGGGTGGTCATCCAGCACGGCACCCAGACCCGGAGCGACGCGGGAGTCGCGGGCCTGCACGAGGCGATCAAGGCCGGGAAGTGGGGCAAGCTGAGGATTTCCTACGGATACTGTTGCAAGCCGCGCGGGAGCATCGGGCACAAGCCCTTCGGCGATCCGCCGATGAACCTCGACTGGGATCTCTGGAAGGGTCCGGCGAAGATCGAGCAGTACCACGCCAATCTCGTCCACTATAACTGGCATTGGTTCTGGCCAACCGGCAACGGGGACATGAACAACCAGGGCACGCACCAACTCGACGTCGCCCGCTGGGCACTCGACGACGACCAGACGCATCCGATCCGCGCCATGGGCATGGGCGGACGCTTCCAGTGGAATGACCAGGGTGAGACCCCGAACACGATGTTCGGCATGGCCGAGTATCCGAACGGGCAGTTCGTATTCTTCAACGTCCGCAACGTCGACTACAAGGGCTACGAGCGGCAGGTCGAGAACGAGTATTACTTCGAGGATGGCGGGAAAATCATCCGTAATACCTACTATCCGAAAGGGAGCGACAAGGGAGAGAAGGTGAGCGTCGAGAAAGGCAAGGTCACACCGGGCGGGAACTGGGCCGCCTTCATCGCCGCATGCCGCGAGGGCAAGCCGGAGATGGCGAACGGCAATGTCCACGACGCCCACTACGGCTGCGTGCTCGGCCATCTCATGAACAATTCCTACCGCCTCGGCGAGCAGGTTCCCTTCAACGAGAAGGCCGGTCGCTTCGGGGATAACAAGGACGCGCACGAGCACTTCATGAAGCTCCACGCCATCATGCGCGATGGGGTGGGGGTTCCGGAAGACAAGGCGATGTATACGGTTGGCCCGATGCTCGCTTTCGACCCGGCGACCGAGCGCCACACCGGCGAGCATGCGGACGCCGCGAATGTTCTCCTCAAGGATCCGAACAACCCGGGCTTCGAGATTCCCGAGATCGGAAACGTCTAGGGCCGCGGCCCCTCAGGGTGTCAGGGTAATGACCCACCGAACGAACTGTCTCGGCCCCGCGGAGGGGACGGTGAAGCTGTGCTTTGTTCCCGTGCCGGTGTCCGTGAGCGGCGTCCAGTTCGCAAGATCGGTGGAACTCCGCGCTCCGTAAGAGATTCCGTGCGGGACGTAGGGGAGGGAGGCGGTGTCAAAGCCGATCGAGTAGGCCCCGGTGGTGCCGGAACCGAGGCCCGGCGTGACGTTGTCGGGCTTGCCGGGATTCCCGCCGAAGGCATACTCACCGCCATTGGTCAGGGCGTCGGCGTCGGGGTTGTCGGCGAAGCCATTGAGCGCGATGGAGGGATAATTGGCGGCCATCCAGGTGGCGAAACCGGGAGGAGGAGTCTGGGCGGTGACGGCGAGGTGGGACCCGAAGCCGAAAGTGTGGCAGCCGAGAATCGGACGGACACGCAGGAAGTATTGCTGGCCCGCAACAAGTGGTCCGCCCGCCGTGGCGGCATTGAGGGTGAAGCCCGTGGCGCTCCCTGCCAGGGGCGAAATCGTCTCGGTGCCGAGCGATTGCGCTCCGGTGACGGTGGCGGCATCGACGTAGACTCCGTCTTCCGGCGCGGTGCCGGTGAAGATACTGCCCGTATAGGAGTAGGTGAAGCGAATACGAATCACCTGGCCCGCATAAGCGCCCAAGCTGATACCGTGAAAGCCCCAGACCTTGACCCAGCCCGAGGTGCTGCCGGAACCATTCCCGTTTTTCCCCCACACCTCCGTCCAGGAACCTCCTCCGTCGGTTGAAACCTGGGCGCTGAGGCGGGATCCTGTCGTCGAGAAGCGGAAGAGTTCGTAGAATTGAAGCTCGCTTGTGGGCGAGGGAATGAGGTTGCGGTTGATCTCGAAGGACTGCAGGGGATCATTGAAATCGGGGATGGTGAGATGAAACGAGCGGGAGCCGCTGTAGGCGCCCGGGCTTCCGTAAAGCGGCGTGAGAGTCGGCCGGAGATCATAGCTCGCACTGGTGCCGTCGAGGATCTGCGGGGCGGGGTTGTCCTCCGCGCCCTCGGAAACAACGGCGGTGACGACGGGAGCGACGCCCACCTCGTAGCTTTCCGCCCCGATTCCCGTCAGGGGGGTGAAGGAGTAGGCCGCGCCACTCGTCGGTGGGGTCGGCGTGCCGCTAATCGTGATGGGGTCCGCGATGGCGTTGGGATTGATCGGCGTCACGTAATAGGTATGCGAGGTCGGCGCGCCGGAACTTCCGGCGGTAATGCCGCTCACACTGATCTGGAAACGGGTCTCAAGCGGGGGACTGCCGCCGAACGCGGACCAGTTTGGGGTCCAAACGAGAGCGGGATCGCCGGTGGTAGCTCCGCCGACGTAGCGGCTGGTGATCGAAACCGGAACGACCGCACCGGTAGCGGCGACGGTCATCGCAACGTTCGCCGACCCGAAAGTAGGGGTTCCGGAAACAGCGCTGTTGTAGTGGAGGGACCAGCGGGGATAAACGTGTTCCACGGGGACGAATCCCGGCGGTGGCCAGGAAGCAAAGCCACCGCCGGACGGGCGGTTGCTCGCGCTATCGACAACATAGAGGCAATTCCCGTCGTAATGCTCGCCTGCCGCATAGGGATAGGACCCGAGCTCGGGAATATCACCGGTGCCCATTTTCGTGATGTTCGGATAGAGAACCCAGCGCCGGTGACCGACGCTCGTGTTTCCGCTCCCGCCGTCCTCCATGTACTGGATGATAGCCTGGGGGCCGTAGCTGCCAAGGGCGAGGTTCCCCTTGTTCGCGCCGGTTTCCCCGGCGGCGGTCCAGCAACCGGACATCCCGAAGCTCGCGCCGGGAGTGTGGGAAAGGTTCCCATGCTCGGCCATGATGAGGGCGGCCGCCTGCGCGTTCGCATTGAACGTGCTGTCGAAGACGATGTCGGCCGGAATTCCGGACATGGCGCGGAACCAGTTGATCCGGCGGCGCACGTCGTCCTTGAATGCCGCTCCGGTGGTGCCCGCGTTACAGGCCGCCACGTTCCCGGTCCAGTTCAATTTCGCCGCGTAGCCTTCCGAGGCATTGTAAATGCACTGGTAGAAGGAAAGGACATCGTTCCGGTCAGCCGTGTTGACCGTCAGAGGCTGCGCCGGACTCCCGATCGCCTCCGGGGACGCGACGCCGGGCGTCCACGCGCGGAGCGGACCCGAAAGGGCACCGAGCGCGACGACGGAGAAAATCGCCCGCACTCCCGAGCGTAGCTTTGAGCTCGCTGTAAATTTCATAATTACTGAGTTTCGCACCGCACGGGCAGTCTCGCAACATCCAAGGACGGTGGAGGACGGAGCCCTCCCTGTCGTTGACGCGAGGTGCCTTGCGGGCATCTTTCGGGACGAGAGCGCGGTCAGCCCACGATCCGAACCTCTGAGTGACCATGAAGGAACTATTCCGAGAAAGGGATCCCGCGTTGGTGGGAATGTATCAATCGCTCCTAGAGGCGGCGGGAATCGCGACCCATGTCCGCAACCGTGATCTTGTCGTCATGGTGACCGAGGTGCCGATCCCCGAGTTTTTTCCGGCCCTCTGCGTCGTGAATGACGGCGACTATGACCGGGCCCTGGAGATCCTGAAGGCACAGCGTGACACGGGGGGCAAGGAGGCGCAAGCGGAGGCGGCGACGGAGGTTCCCTACGAGACCCGGGGAATCATTCTCGCGGGGGTCGTGCTTCTCTGCTCCTTGCTTTTCCTCTTCGGTCTCACGAGCTTGGTGGTGAGGCTCCGGGAACCCGCTTCATCGGTCGGAAACGGAGTCATCGCCGCCGGGATCATGCTCGCGGCGGTTCTAATCGTCGTCAGAACGACCCGCGGTTATCTTGCGACCCGGAAAAGGGCGGCCGAACCGGAGTCCGAGTCATAGGCCCGAATCCGGCTCGACGAAGGAGCGGGTCCGGAGGGAGTAGCGCATGCGGTCGGTGAGAATCAGGCGGGGGAAGTTGGGGGTGTTCGGCTCCTTCGTGCCGTGGTAGAGGAAAACGTTTCCGCGCCCCGCCGCCTCGAGGGTGTCGCCCTGGACGATGAGGGCGGTGGCCTCGTCGAGGCCGATGCCGAGGAGCTGGGGGTAGGTGCCCTTGAGGGCCTCCATGTCGGCGAAGCGGTTGCGCTGGCTGACGTGCTGGTCGATGGCGGTGCCCGGAAGAAAGGCGAGACCGCGCTCGTAGCCCTCGCACATCATCTGGTCGGGGCCGAGCGGGCTTCCGCGGACAAGGTAGTCGCCGCAGATCGTGGCCCCGGCGGATGAACCGCCGATGACCCCGCCGCGGGCGAGAAGTCGCCGCATCGCCTCGTGGGCGCGGGTGTTGGCGTAGCGGTCGACGAGACGCCACTGTCGGCCGCCATTGAACCAGATACCGCCGGCCGCATCGATGGCCTCGATGAAGCTCTCGGATTCGGCGTCGGCGGCGGTGCGGGCGTGAAGGGTGCGGACTTCCCTCGCGCCGTATTTGCCGAAAAGGTTGAGGGTGGAGTCAGGGCTCGTCGGAAAGTCGGATTCGGCGGTGGGGACGACGAGGATGGGGCCGCCGTGCGCCTCGGCCACGAAGCGCTGGAGCACGCGGGAGGGGGTCGGTCCGCCGCCGACAACGATAAGGGTTCCGCCGGGCAAGGTGATTTCGGGGAATTCGGGAGGGGGGAAGGAGGGATCGAACGCGCGGGCCCGGGCGGCGCGCACTTGGGCAAGGTGGTCGGCGTTGTGGGCGGGGCGGACAAAGCGGTAGCTGCCGGCGCGGTTCTTGCTGGCGGGCAGGCAGATGGAGAGTGCCGCCGCGCCGATGATCCGGAACTGGCGTCCATCGACGAGCATGGCCGTGCCTCCGGGGAGCCCGTAGCCGACAGTACCGGGGCGGGCTTCGACGCGCGCGCGCAGGGCATCGCGTTTCTCCGGGACGAAGGCCGTTTCGACGAACGCGTAAGGGAGAAGCGGCACGTCGGGCGCGGGAACGAATTCCTCTCCGGCAAAAGCAGCGCAACCGGGTCCGGAGACGGCGAGAACGCCCTTTCGGAGCAGGTGCGCGCGCAGGAGATCGAGCGTTTCCGCACCGAGGCTGGCAAGGGAGAAGCCGTCGCCGGTATTCAGCCAGATGGCGGTGGCTTCGGAGGGCGGGGCAGGGGAAAAGCCCCGCTCGGCCCACCAGTCTTTCTCGTCCTCTGTGCCTCCGATAAGCGCGAACGGAACCCCCGCCTCGGAATCGCAGAGCCGCCGGAGAGCGCTGGCGATGTCCGGCGTGACCGGGCCGCCACCGTGGAAAAGGAAGCGCGCCCCGAGGTTCGCCGGCTCAAGGAGGGGATCGGGCGCGGACTGGCCGGTGCGGCTTCCCGCGAGGAGAAGCAAGAGGAGGAAAAAGGGAGCTCGGTCAGGCATTGGAAAGGGGGATGATCCGGTCCTCGGGCGTTGAATCGGGTGCGGATTCGAAAATACCGTGGGCGAGCGGACGGACGAGGTTGTGGGTGAAGGGGCGGACGCGCTCGAAGATGTTCGGGGCCAGTTGGGTCGCCGTCTTGTAGCCCTCGAAGAGCATTTCGAGCTTGGCGTCGATGTTGTCGACGTGGTGGAGCACGATGGCTTCGGGTGTCTTGGGGAGCACCGGCGCGCCGAAATCGTACTGGCCGTGGTGGGAACCGATGAGGTGGAGGAGGTGGAGCCTCACCTGCTCGCTCGGCGGATCAAGCTCGCGCCAGTCGACCGCTTCCTCGCCCTGCATGAGTTCGTGCCAGAGGCTGTTCGCGACCTCGATGCCGATCGTGATGTGGCCGAGCATTTCCCCGAGATCCGAGTAGGGCATCGCGAAGCCGCTCTCCGGATAGCCGTTCTCCCAGAGTTTCCCGCAGTCGTGGAAAAGGACGCCAGCGAGGATGAGATCGCGGTGGAGCTGCGGGTAGGCGTCGCAGATCGCGGCGGCACAACGCATCATCTGGGCGACGTGCTCGGCGAGCCCGCCGCGCCGCGCGTGGTGGTTGTGCCGGGCGGCGGCGGCGCGGCGGAAGCGGTCGCCGAATTTCTCCAGAAACGCGAGGCACAGCGCGCGCAGCCGCGGATCGGCCAGCCGCGCGCAGTAGTCCTCGATCGTCGCGTTGTCCCGCGCCTGTTTCTCCGCCAGCTCGGGTGATCCCAGCAAGGCGGTTGCGATCTCTTCCGGCTCCAGCCGCCGCAGCTTCCAGTCCTTCGCCTCGAGTCCGAAGCTGCCGTTCTCGTGCCAGTGTCCGGTGATCTCGACCCAGTCGCCGCCCTGGAAGTCTCCGGCCTGACCAAAGGCGGGCGTGTTGTCCCAGGCCCGGAGCACCAGCGAGCCGTCGGCGGCCGCAATCTTCAGTTCCAGGAACGGACTGCCGCTCTTCGTCGTCTTCGTCTGGTTCGACTCGATCTGGGCGTGCGTGCGGTAGGCTCCGGGGTTCGCCGGGGCCGTCGCGCGCAGCGCGCCAAGGGAGAGGAGTTCGCATTCCAGCATCCCCGTTTAAAGCCCAATCGCGGGCGGATGGAAAGTGGATTCGGTGCCGCGCTCCTATTTCGAGGCCGACGCTTCCCGTTCCATCCAGGCCTCGAGTTTCTTCAGGATGTCGTCCGCCGAGGTGTCGTGGAGGAGGAGGTGGAAGCCGTCAGGATAGAAATGCTTTTCCTTGTCCGGCAGGGTCAGTCCGCCGAAGAAGGTATCGACGTCCTCCGCTGCGGTAAAGACGTCCTTGCCCGGGTAGAAGAGGATGAGCGGCTTCCCGATCGTGCTCGTGGTGGCCGGGCAGGCGTTGATCATCCGCTCGATCGTGCCGAGGAGGCGCAGGGTGAAATACTCGATGTAATGCGGGGTGACCGCCATCTGGCCCTGATGCGTTGTCGTGGAGGTCACCTGCACCGGCTTGCTTCCGCCGAGCTTCTCCAGCGAGACCTTCAGCCAGGGAGTAAGCCGGATGAGGAGGTGGACGACGAAGTTCTTCAGCGGGGGCAGTTTCTCGCGGAGGGCGACGATGGGCGTGGCCAGGGCCACTCCCCGGATGGCCGCGAAGTTGTCCTGGGAAAGGCTGGTCAGCCCGGTCATGAGGATGAGGGAGCCGAGGCTCTCGCCGTAGACGAAAACGGGTTTTCCGGGATGCTCGCGCCGGACGAGGGTCATGAACGTGTCGAGGTCGCGGTACCATTGCTCGGGCGTCCCGATATCGCCCCGACGGCCCGTTTTCGGATCGTTGCCCTGGCCGCGCAACTCGTAACTGTAGACCGCGGTCGCGCGTTCCTCAAAATAGTGGCCGAGCGGGCGATAGTCGTCTGCCGCCCCGCTGAGGCCGTGAACGGCCACGATCACGGATTCCGGGGGCTGGCCGTTTTTCGGAAGCCAGCGGAGGTAGGGGAATTCCTCGCCGTCGTAGGTCGTCCACACGCCGTCGCCGAGGCGGGCGGTGGGAGCGGGCTGGTTCTGCGTTTTCATCGGGGCCGGTGCCTTCATGCCCTTGCGGATCTGCCCGTGCGGGTGGTAGGCCGGACGCGCGCCGGTCGTCTGCCCGCCCGCGCAGCCACAGGAAAGAAGGGTCAGCGAGACGAGGAGTCCGAGCGGTTTGGGAAAAGTGGGGATGGCCTTCAAGGCAGTGGTGGGGCTCAAGGATACTCCGCAGCATCGCCCAAGGTGAGGGCCCCGACAAGTGGGATCCTCGGATTCCGGGCAGTGCCCCGGCCTTCGCGGTATCCCGGAATACTCTTGACCGTGAGCGGGAAATGAGGCAATGCTCTCCCCCGCCATGAAACGCAAACTTCCCCTTTCCCTTCCCGCGGTTCTCGCCGCCGCCCTCCTCCCGGCCGCTGCCTTCGTCGGCTGCAACTCCACGGACGTCGCCGACGCTGCGGCGTCAGCAGAGTCCGGCGATGCTGTCGCCGGCCCTGATTCCTCCGTCGAGATCGTGCGTCCCGCGTCTGCGGAGGCGCTCGACGAGAAAGAGGCGGGTGCCGCGACCGCGATGGCGGATGCCATCGCGAAGAAAGCGGCGGAGAAGGATGGCGCTCCCGTAGCCGACGTCGCGGATGCGAGTGAAGCGAAGGAGCCGAAGAAATTCCGGCTTTTCGGGATGGGGAAGAAAAAGGTCGAGTCCGGCGTCGAGACCGGCGTCGAGGCGACCCCTGAAGTCGCGGCGACGGCAACGGAAGCCGCCGAATCGCCGAAGAAGGAGGAAGAGGAGTCCGAACCCGTGGCCGAACCGAAACGTGGGCGGAAACCGCTTTTTGCCCGGTGGGGCAAAAACAAGGACAAGGATGAAAGCGACGAGATTGTCGTGGAAGACGAGGGTGGGGGCGAACCTGAAGTGGCGGCCGTGAAGGAGAAGAAGAAATTCCGACTCTTTGGATTTGGCAGGAAGAAGGACGAGGCCGCCGTGGATGTGGACGAAACCGTTGTCGCCGACAATGCGGATGCCAGGGAGGAAGTCCTTCCCGTAAGGCGGGATCCCGAGTCACTTCCCTGGGAAGATCCCGCTCCGGAGATCGCCAGCAACGTGTTCGAGGAAACGGTCGATCCTGAGGCGTTCGCGGATTTCCCTGATACGGGTGTCGGAGCGGTCTCCGGCGTGACCGCCCGCATTCGCCCCGGCGAATCGAGCGGTGGCTTCACCCCGATGGACGAGACTCCATCCTCCGCCTCCAGTGCGCTCGACCGCATCCCGTCCCTCAGCGCGGACCCGGCCCCCACCCGTCCGAGGGACGACGGTTTTGTCCCCCTTACCCCCGAGCCCAAGTTCCCGGGCGAGGAAGGGATTCTTCCTCCCGGGAACTAGCAAGGTGCCGCGGCCCGGAGGAAGCCGAGGAAAAGCGCGTATCGCAACGCGGGATCCCTCACTTGTTCCACGATTCTTCCCGCACCTTCATGAGTTCGGGATACTTCCCGTCGGTGTCGCCGACCTCGACCTCGAGGGCGTCGAGGTCGCCCTTGAGTTGCTCGCGGATTTCCCTGTAGGCGGGGTCGTCGTAGACGTTTTTCATTTCCTGCGGATCCTTGGCGAGGTCGTAGAGTTCCCAGCCGGGCTGGGTGGCGCCCTTCTGCGCGCCGGGCGCGTCCAGCGGGAGGCCATAGAAGAAGATGAGCTTGTGCGTCTTCGTGCGGATGCCGTAGTGGGCCGGGTTGTCGTGGTGCGCCATGTGCATCCAGTACCGGTAGTAGGTCGCCTCGCGCCCCTTCGCCTCGGGCACGCCCCTGAGGAGGGGAAGAAAACTCCGCCCCTGCATGAAGTCCGGCTTGGCCACGCCCGCCATTTCGAGCAGGGTGGGGGCAAAGTCGACGTTGTTCACGATCTCCGCCGAGCGGGTGCCGGCCTTGATCCATTTCGGATAGCGGACGATGAAGGGGACCCTCTGCGACTCCTCGTACATCCAGCGCTTGTCGATGTAGTCGTGCTCGCCGAGCATGAAGCCCTGGTCGGCGGTGTAGACAATGATCGTGTTGTCGAGTTCGCCGCTCTCCTTCAGATACTTGAGGACGCGCGCGATCCCGTCGTCGACCCCGCGCACGGTGCGCAGGTATTTCTTCAGGTAACGCTGGTAGGCCGTGCGGGTGTAGTCCTCGTTCTTCAGCGAAGGATCGACGAACATGTGCATCCCCATGTTGCGCCGCTGGTTGCGGCGACCGACCGAGGTGCCGAGTCCGCGCGTGGCCTCGGAACCGCTGGGATCTTCAAGCCAGAGGCTTTCCGGCTCCGGAATGTCGGTGTCCTCGTAGAGGAAATCATAGCGCTCGGCGTTCTCGAAGTTGTCGTGCGGCGACTTGTAGTGGTGCATGAGGAAGAACGGCTTCGACTTGTCGCGTCCGTTCTTGAGCCACTTCAGCGAGATGTCGGTGATGGCGTCGCTGGAGTGGGTCGAATCGTAGCCGGCGACCCGGTAGGTATTGTTCGGCCAGGGTTCCTTGCCGCGGACGTTGAAGATCGGATTGAAATACGAGCCTTGGCCGGGAAGGACGCAGTAGTAGTCGAAGGCGGCCGGCTCCGCACCGAGATGCCATTTGCCGACCATCGCCGTGGAGTAGCCGGCCGCCTTCATGAGCTTGGCGAGATACTGGCGCTCGGGTTCGATCTCGCCGTTGAGCGTCGTGACCCCGTTGGTGTGGCTGTATTGGCCGGTCATGAGCGTGGCCCGGCTCGGGGTGCAGATGGAATTCGTGCAGAACGCGTTTTCCATAAGGATGCCCTCGGCGGCGAGTTCGTCGATGACCGGCGTTGGATGGAGCGCGGCCAGCCGTCCGCCGTAGGCCCCGATGGCATGGGCCGCGTGGTCGTCGGACATGATGAAGAGGATGTTCGGCTTCTCCTGCGCGACGGTGGAAAGCGCGGCGGCAAGAAGGGAAAGGAGGGTGAGGATCGGGATGCGCATGGTTTCAGGGTACGGGCTCGGGTTGGCAGTGGGAAGGAAAAACCGGTGGCGGGGCTACGCGGATTCCAAGGGGAAGTGCGTCCGGGCGAGGCGGCGAGTGTTCGGAGCGCTGGTAATAGTCGTCGAAACAGGGCCGGGGATTACCGCCTGTGGGCGGGGAATCGGGCGATTTTCGGCGGGCTATTTCCTTCCGGAGTGAGTACGGTGATCCATTGCCCTATGAAAACGCGGTTGCTTTTCTCCTGCCTCCTTTTGCTTGCGGCCCCCTTGCTCGAAGCCGGTGAATACGCTGATGATCCGGCGATCCTCGCCCTTCTCGGCGGTCTCGGTGAAAAGTCGGCGATCATGCTGCCACCCTTGGTCTCCGAGTGCGGGGAGGTGACGCTTTACGGCTGTGCCACCCACGGTCCGGCCGGGAGGGATTACTGCAACAAGCTGGCCTACGCGCCCGATCGCGGCACCGCGCTTTATGCGGGCGGCAGCCACCAGACGCTGCGGTCGAACGATGTCTGGGAACTCCACCTCGGCTCGAACACCTGGCATATGCTTTTCGCGCCCGACGGTGGAAACCATACCCTCCTGAAAGGCCCGCTCTATTATGATGCGGTGCCGAAACTGACAAAGGATGCGGAGGCCGTGCTCCCCGAGGACGAACGAAAGGCCTTCGAGGAAGCGAAGGCCTGGTGGGCGGCGAACGCGGTCTATCGTGATGGTCACGTCGTCACGCGCAAGGGTGGGCCGATCATGCCCGTCCATACCTGGGACGCCTTCACCTACGACGAACGGGCGGGACGGCTGCTGTGGACACTGGGGGCCGGCCCGGGGAGCGACGCGAAATACCACAGCCTCATGGCAGGCGTTCCTCCCGTCGAAGGCGATGCGCGCTACACAAACATGTGGAGTTTTGATCCGAAAGAGAACACTTGGCAACATTATCGCACGGAACAGGAGCATCCTCGCTTCGAGGGCATGGGCGCGACGCTGTGTTATATCCCGGAACTCGGGAAATCGCTCTACTACGTGGCGGCGCAGAACGTGAGCCCGCACGATTTCGAAATGTGGAGTTACGACGCGAAAGCCGACTTCTGGGAGGAATTGCGGCCCAACGGAGGCAAGTCGATCAGCGAGCTGGTCAATGACCTGAAGGTCGCGCCGGGTTCCGAGTTACAGAGTGCCTATAGCGCGAAGCACGGGAAACTCGTCAGCGTTCTCGGTCCGGACACCTATGCGTATGACATCGCGCAAAACGAATGGGCGAAGGTTTGTCATGAGGAGCGGATCAACGCGCACGATGCGACTACCGTTTTCGCGTATGACAGCAATGCCGACGTCTTCCTGCTTGCGGACCCGAAGAGCGAGACCGCGCCTCTGGCCGCGTTCTCGCTGGTCACGAAAAAGTGGGAAGTCATCGAGCCCGCCGGCGAAACCTATCCCAAAGCCCAGTATGGAAACCCGCGCGGTTACTACGATCCGGAGCACAATGTTTTCGTAATCCACAACGGAGACACGCGGAACTTCTGGGTCTACCGCCACGCGAAGTGAACGAGTGCTAGCCCTTTCCACTTCCAATAACACCGAACCAAGATATCCCATGAAACCCTTCTTCCTTCCCGCGATCCTCCTTTTCGCCATCTCGGCTCATGCCCAAGAGCCGCAAACCGGCTTCGCGCTTAAGGATCAGCCCGGCGCGCATCTCGACCTTCTTGAGAACGGCAAGACCCTCGCCCGCTACATGTACGCGCACGATCCCTCGACGAAGGATACCCGCACCGAAACCTACAAGCCCTACCTGCATGTCTTCGACAAGGACGGCACCGCCCCGATCACCAAGGGGCCGGGCGGGTTGTTTCCCCACCACCGCGGTATTTTCGTGGGCTGGAACAGAATGCAGGTCGACGGCAGGAACTACGACCGCTGGCACATGAGCGGTGGCGATCAGGTGCATCGGGAATTCCTCGCCCAGAAGGCCGATGGGGACGGGGCCAGCTTCACCTCGCGCGTCGAGTGGATGGGGAACGGCGATGATCCGATCCTCGAGGAAAAGCGGGTGACGACCTTTCGCCCCGCTCCCGCTCCCGCCTATGCCTTCATCGAGGTGAGCACCACGCTCAAGGCCGTGGGAGGCGCGACCAAACTTGGCGGCGACCCCGAGCACGCGGGGCTTCAATACCGTCCGGCGAACGAGGTGAAAACGAAGGAAACGAAGTATGTCTTTCCGAAAGAGAACGCCGACCCCAAGAAGGACCGCGACTATCCCTGGGTGGGTGAGAGTTACACCCTCGGGGACAAGCGCTACAGCGTTGTCTATCTCAACCACCCCGCGAACCCGAAAGACTCCGCCTTCTCCGCCTACCGCGATTACGGACGCTTCGGCGGCTTCTTCAAGGCCGACCTCGCCAAGGACGCCGAGCTGACGATCCGCTGCGGCTTCCTCGTCATCGAGGGCGAAATGCCAAGCGCCGAATGGATCCAGGAACACTGCAACGCCTACGCCGGAACCTCGGACCCGACTCCGGAAACGACGGTGAAATAGGCTGCGTTTCGCGCGCAGTGCTATTCGGTCGGGGCGCCCCCGAAGAGCCAAATCTTGCGGGAGATGCGCCGGGGGCGTATGCTATGGTTTTTATAATTTTCCCGCTGTATGAAACTTTCCCGACGGCTGCCACTCTGCGTGACCATTCTCGCCCTCCTTTGTGTCGTCCTATTCCGGCCGCAGGATATTCCGAAGCCGGTCGAAACCCGGTCTGAGGAAATGTTGGGAGCGGAACGCGAGGTCCTGCACCCCGCGACGGAAGGAAACGATGCCATCGCTGAATTCCGTGGGTGGCTGGAGGAGTTTCGGACGTCACCGGCTGTGGCAAGCCTTCCGGTCGGAATCGCCTTGGCGCGGGAACGTCGGGAGGCGATGAAGCGACTGATCGAGGCGGATCCGGCCGAGGCCCTGCGGCGGGCGATTCCGCAGGCGGAGCGAACGGGCCTGCCGCCCGAGATTGTCGATCTGCTGGAAGTGCCGGTTTCCGCCGAGGGCGAGTTCGAGCGGATCGTGGCCTGCTACACCGGGGGGCTTCGCCGTCCGGAGGGTGCCCCGGAAACGGAGCTCTTCGTTACGACCGACACCGCGCGCTACCGCACCTTCACTTATGGGCGGCGGGCGGAGATGCAGACGAAGGACCGGATCTCGCTGCACGGGGTCGCCGTCGACGACGCGCTCGCGATGCATCCCGAGCCCGCGCGGCGTCTCACGGAATCCGAAACCGCCGTGCTCGGTTTTCCGCCCGACGCGGTGGTGGCTGAGGTATTCGGAAAGGCACGTCAGTTCGATGACGAGGAGGCGCTGGAACACACCGTCGCGGCCCTCGTCGCCTACGAGGAGACACCCGGGCCCGGCGAGAATGGCGCGCCCGCCGGAGAGGACGATCTGCCGGTTGCGAACAGCGCCTTCACCGAAGGCGCGAAACGGATTCTATATCTCCGGGTGCGTTTCGCCGACGACAGCCCGACTTACGAGCCGGTTTCGCTCGCGACCGCGACCAGTCACCAGGACAACGTGGCCGCACACATGAAGGCGGCGTCCTACGGGAAGATGACGATTACGACGACCTTCACCGATGTCCTCAATCTGACCCAGAACAAGTCCGCCTACGTCGGGCAGGGGCTGGGAACGATGATGAACGAGGCCCGCGATCTGGCAATCCTGCTTGGCGACGGCCAGGGCGCGGACTGGAACTACAACAACTACGACTTCTACACCATCATCTCCGCCAGCGGGATCGGAGGGTATGCCGGCGTCGCGCAGGTCGGCGGACGAAAGAGTCACCTGCAGGCCGGTTATACTTCGCTGCGCACCGCCGGGCACGAGTTCGGGCACAACTTCGGATTGTCCCACGCCTACTATAACTACACCAGCGATCTGAATCCGCGGGGTGCCACGCCCACCGATGGGCTGGCCCGCGTCGAATACGGACACCGCTTCAGCGTCATGAGCGCACAGGGCGGGAGTGACTTCGATCATCCGCTCATTCCGCATTTCACCGTGCACGAGAAATGGCGGCTTGATTGGCTCACCAATACGGATTTCACCGATATCACGAGCGGGAACCAGACGGGCACTTACCGCTTGTATCAAAACGACGAGGAGACCGCCAGCGGGCTACGGGCCTTGCGGATTCCGTCGGGGGGCGAGTTATCGAAGTACTGGCTAAGTTATCGAACTGCTTGGAAGACACCGAACCGTAGTTCGAACAACGAGTATCTTCTCAACGGCGTGGTCTTCGACTGGACCGGCAGCGGTGGGGGCACGAGCACGCTACTCGATATGACCCCGTATTCCGATGACGGTTCCACGAGCGGTTCCGATTGGACAAGGGACAACGACGACAAGTGGGACGCGGCGCTTCTGATCGGTCGGACTTACACCGATCCCGATAGTCGGGTCAGCGTTACGCCGATGGCCCGGGGGGGGGCGGCGCCGAATGCCTATCTCGATGTTTTCGTCCATCTTGGAACGGGTTCCGAGATGCCGCTCGTCGCCGAGACGGCGACGTGCCGCGCCATCATTCCGACCGCGACGACCTCGACCGGACTGGATTGGACGGCCATTGGATTCAACGATAGTCCGTGGCCGTTCGCCGGCAATCTCGGTGTCGGCTACGATGATACTCCGGATTACCTTCCCTATTTCTCCGTCGATGTGAAAACCGCGATGAAGAACATCCGCGAGTCCGCCTATATCCGCGTCCCCTTCACCATCGATAGCGGCGTGAACCTTTCCTCCTTCGCCTCGCTAAAGCTCGCCATGCGCTACGATGACGGCTTTGTCGCCTATCTCAATGGCGTGAAGATCGCCGAGGCCAACGCGCCCGCGAGTCCGGTCTGGAATTCCGGAGCGACGACCTCTCATAGCGACAGTGCGTCCATCGTCTTCGAGGATTTCCCTGCCGACGCGGCCCTCGGAGCGCTTGTCCACGGAACGAACGTCCTTGCCATCCACGGACTCAATAGCGGCACCAACAGTTCCGATTTTCTCATCCAGCCGAAACTCAGCGCGGTCCTTGTGGCCCCGCCGAATGCCCCGCCGACGGTGACACTCGCCGCCAGCACGGTGGTGGCTGGCGTGAACCAGGATGTCACCCTGACCGCCAGTGCGACGGACCCCGACGGTGACACGCTCGCGTATGCCTGGGA
>JAHEDC010000387.1 GCA_024641425.1 Verrucomicrobiales bacterium
CTCCTCGGCGAGTCGGAAGGCCTCGCGGACGCGGGAGGGGATGTTGTCGCCGCTGGCGATCTGGCGCGTGTATTTCGTGATCGGACGCATCATGTCAACGACGTCGATGATCTGGAACTGTCCCTGTTTGCTCCGCTTGATCGGCTTCTGCCCCGTGATCATCATCATGGGCATGCCGCCGAGTTGAGCGTAGGCGGCGGCGGTGACGAAATTCGTCGCGCCGGGTCCGAGCGTCGAGAGGCAAACGCCGGTCTTGCCGGTGAGGCGTCCATAGGTGTCGGCCATGAATCCTGCGGCCTGCTCGTGACGGTTGAGAATGAGTTTGATTGTCGAACGGGAGAGGGAGTCGAGAAAGTCGAGGTTCTCTTCCCCGGGAATGCCGAAGATGTATTCCACGCCTTCGTTTTCGAGGGATTTCACGAACAGGTCAGATGCTTTCATGCGTCGGTTCTTGCCTTTTTGTTAGAGTTGCGGGATCAAGGCCTGCGAAGCCGCACCGGGCAGGCCGCAGCCGATTGGCCGAGTGTGGCGGTAAAGCCGGACGCGGGTCAAGACAATAACCGGCGGTGGGCGAAGCCGAGCCTGTTCATCGCGCCGCGCGTGCCGGTGCGGGGACTCGAAACAGGAACCGGCCGGGGGAGGGGCCGCGCGACGGGCGAACCTCACTGGAGCAAGGAAACCTCGCTTCTACTCCTCGAGTTTCTTGACGATCGGACGCTGGGCCAGGAGGGTGACCTTCCACTTTCCGTCTATCTTGACGAGGGAAATCATATCAAGGCTGGAGACTTCCCGGTCGCGATTCTGATGTTTCGTGCGGACAAGAACGTGGGTGTAGTCCTTCTCCTCGACCGTTTCCTCGCCGAGGCTGAGAAGTTTGACCCCCATCGTCTTGCGGATTTGTTCGAGGATTTCGGGTGTGACCTCGAAACGATCCTGGACCCCTTTGTGGTAGGCGATGTAAAAATCGACGTCTGTCAGCTTCTCCACTTCGCTGAGGTTATTGCAGTTGAGCTTGCGCACCATCGCGATCTCCTCATCGATGGTGGAGGCCTGCTTGATCCGCTCAAGGTAACGGACGCGGAGGTCGGTGACGGATTCCGGCTCCAGAAGGGCGACGGATTTCGTCCAATCCTGGGCCATGGCGTAGCGGAGGTAGCTGAGGACGACCTGGGTCGCCGGATGGCTTTCAATCTGGGCATTGCTCTGCGCGGAAACGGAAAGGGTAGCGGCCTGGAACGCGAGGAGGGGAAGTAGAAGGGCTCGAAGTGGGAATCTCATGGTGGTGGGTGTCTCGGGTAAGGTAGTTTTGAGAGTGGCCGTGCGAGGGCGGGAAGCGGGCGATCATTCTAGAATGGCGCTTTCGCTTTGTCCACCCACGATCAGCAAGCCCTGTCCGGACGGGAATTCAACGAGACAAAAGCGCTCGGATATGCTTCATTCCCGTCCCCTTCCATTGCGGAAGACACGCGGGTGCTCCGCGCTTTTTCAACGGACATTATCACTGTGGGAACCTACGACCGAGAATACATGCGCGACGACGACCCCGCCGGACTCGGATTCCGGCGGTGGGGACGGAAACGCGGTGGCGCCGGCGGGGAAGGAATACCCTCCGCGGTGGCTGTGATCATTGGACTCAATGTCGTCGTCTACCTCCTCCAGTGGGGCCTTGGAGTCTTCTGGGACGCCCGTCCCGGCTATGACCAGCCCATGGGGGCCGTAAGCCGCCAATTGCTTCTCGAAGGGAGAATCTGGCTCCTAGGCACGCATCTGTTCGTTCACGGCAGCTTCATGCACATTCTATTCAACATGGCGCTGATCTTTATGGCAGGTCGTGTGGTGGAGCAGGTGCTCGGATCGAGACGCTTTTATTTCCTTTACCTCGGAAGCGGGCTCACCGGGGCGATCGGGCAGGTCCTGGTTTCGGAAAACCCAATGGTCGGAGCTTCCGGAGCCGCCTTCGGCATTCTGGTAGCGTTCGGGATGATTCTCTGGGACACGCGGGTGATGGCGCTGATCGCGATGGTGGTTCCGGTCCGTCTGAGGGCCCGGATGCTGGTTCTGGGAGTGGTCGTGATGGAGATGGTGCTTTTCGTGGCGTCTCTTTTTGTTCCGGAGAATCGAGGGGTGTTCCTCGTGAGCGGAATTGCGCACATGGCGCACTTGGGAGGCGCGCTCTTTTCCTATTACTATTGCAAGATGCTGGGATTCGGAGGGGGCAAACTGGTGAGCCGCGAAGAACTGCGGAAGGAACGGGCCCGTCGGGAATTCGGCGGTCCGAAGGCGTCGCGCTGGGGCCGCCGAACGAAAAGGGATCCGGTGCTTGAGGCGGAGGAAAAGTCCGCCCCTCGGGAATTCATCAGCCGGGAGATCGATCCCATTCTCGACAAGGTCGCCGCCCACGGAATGCAAAGCCTGACCGCCGAGGAGCGACGGATTCTCGAAGCGGGGAGCCGGAAGATTGCGGAACGTCAGAAGTAATATGCCGGATTACTACGAGTCTCCGCCTCCGTGTTCGCGGGCAGAGCCTGCCAGGCTCGGCATGCAACCACTCGTAACGTCGCTCTGGTTCCTGGGCTCCCTACTCGTGACGGTGGCTATCGTCGTGGCGGCCGTGCAGGGCAAGAAAGTGGCCGAACAGCGCCTCCCCGTCCGGGAGGACATTATCGCTTTCGCTCCGGAGGCCTTGATCCGGGTGCGGGGATCGTCGGAGGTGCCTCTGGTGCTGGCAACGGAACAGCAGGGACTCCGCGAGTATTTCTTTCGGGAAAGTTCGATTTCCGGGACAGGGTTGGAGGGAATCGCGGACGGGAGCGTTTTCGAATATCGTGGCGAGTTGGGATTGCGTGTCCTCGCCGCCGACAGCGACCTGATCCACGTGGAGGTCGTCGAAGGGGCTCGGGTCACGGAGCGCTTCTGGATGCTCCAACCGATGGTCGGGCAAATCGAGGCGGACGTTGAAGAAAGCCCGTGACAGAGAGCCTGTTGAAAACATGGAAATTATGATTATAATGATTCATGACCAAGGGATTTGCTTTCTGCCTCGCGGGGCTCATAGGCCTTGCCTATTTTATCCGTCACCAGGATCCTTCCGGCAAGGCTTACCGGGGAAGGGGAGGGGGAGCCGCTGTCGAGGTGCAATCGGGGATGTTTGCGAGCATGGTGATGGGTAGTGAGGTGCCGGTCGTTGTCTATTTCTGGGCTCCCTGGTGAGGGCCGTGCAAAAGCGTTTCACCGTCGGTGGAGCAATTGGCTGGAGAACTCGGTGGCCGCGTGCGGGTTGCGAAGGTGAATGTCGATGATTGCCCTGACGCTGTGGCGCGGATGGGGATTCGGGGTATTCCAAGCATTCTGCTCATCAAGGATGGAAGCGTCATCCGCAAGGTAAGCGCGGGCTCCACGAAAGCGATGCTGGCCCAGGTTCAGAGCGACCTCTGAAGAACGGCACAAAGGTTTCGGCTCCGCTATCGGTTGTCGTCGAACTGACTCAGGAGGTCCTCTCGGAGGGCATCGGAAATGGCGGCCTGGTTGACGGCGGCGCGGGCAGCCGCCGGGTCAAGATTTCTCCAATACTGCACCGCAGAGCGAATGTTCCGGTCCCTTTTCGAGCTGTCTCCGATGCTATCGGCCCAGAGGAAAGCGCTTTCGGGGTCGGAACGCGAGATGGAGTTCACAAGGCTGCCGACCGCTCCATCGCGGGCATCGCCCGCCGGGAGACCGCCGATCCAGGCGCTGGCGGCCATCGGGTCCTGTTGGACCCAGCCCGAGGCAATGGATTCGATCGCCTTGTTCTGCATGGAACCGACGGGAAGGGTCGCGGCCCATGCGCAGGCGGCGGTGACGTCCTGGCGGACCCAGGAGTTCGCGATCTGGCTGACGGCGTTCCTCAGGTCGTCCGATGGCTTGGAGGGGTTATTCTGACTGGCTAGGAGCTGGCTCAGGACATCGGCACCGATCGCCGGATCGCCGCTGGAGAGTTGCACTGATGACTTGAGCAAAGCGGTAAGGCGTTCCTCCCCCTGCGCGGTCTCCGCCCAGTTGAGGAGGCCGATGGGATCCTCGCTGGCCCAGTTTTCAAATACCGCGCTCACTGTGCTGGCTCGCGCGTCCTTGTCCGCGAGCGAGCGCGCGTAAGTAAGGGCGGAATCCGGATCGGTTTGAGCCCAGGCCTGGACGGCGGCCTGGACGGCGGCCTTGCGATCACCGGGAACGGCGATCGATTCGGCCCAGGCGAGGGCGGCCTGGGGGTCGGTGGCGGCGAAACTGGTGGCGGTGGAGGTCCATAGCCACTGGTTGGTGGCGGCTTCCGGCGATTCGAGGAGCATGGCGGCGACCGATTGCGGGTTGCTCTCGGCGATCTCCTGAAGGGAACCGTTCCGAATGGCCGCCGATCGATCATTGTCGGGCAGCGAGCGCAACCATGCGAGAGTGGCTTCGGGATCGTTGGCGCCCTGGTTCGAGACGATGTTCGAAAGGAGGTTGGTGCGGGCCTGACCCTTTGGCATTTCGGCGAGGAGGGCATTGATTTCGGTGGGGTCGCTCAAGTCGGAATCACCGAGGCACCCGGCAAGGGCCTGCGAACGGTCGAGCGGGCGCTCCAGCGAACGGGCCCAGCGGAGAGCGGCATCGCGATCCGTGGCAGCCCACTGGGAGGCGACGTTCTGAAACTTATTGGAGCGAAGGTGGGCGGGAAGGGCTGCGAGTGCGGCGGCCGCGGCAGGACCGTCGTCTGAGGCCCATTGACTAAGGATATTGGAGAGGGCGTTGCCGGACATGTTACTGCCGGGGAGCGTCTGCGCCCACGTGAGAGCGGCCATGGGATCCTCCTTTGAAAGATTCTGGGCGATCGTCCAATAGCAGTTCTCCTTCTCTTTTCTGGAGAGCGTATCGAAGACAGCCATGGCGCGTGTGGGATCGCTTGTCGCCCAATGCTGAAGAATGGAATTAATCGCATTGGTGCGCGACTGCCCTGCGGGAAGGGTTTCGACGACGGCGAAGGCCTCGTCGGGAGCGGTCTCGGCCCAAGCTCCGAGAACATTTTGCAAGACCTGATTCCGCGTCGAGGCATTGGTGATGGAAAGAGCGGCGTCCTTTGCTGCTTCGGGGTCCGATCTCGCCCACGTCGAGAAGACCGAACCGAGGGCGGACTGACGTTCGCGTTGGTTTGGGAGCCGGAGCGCTGCGGCGTGGGCGGCAAGAGGATCGTCCTTGGCCCATGTCGCGAAGACATTCCCGAACCGCCACGCATTGCTCGATCCGCCCATCGACTGGAGGAGCCGCAGGGCCTCTTGGGGATCGGTGGTGGCGATCACGCCGGCAATGAGCGAAACCGCTTGTTCGCGCTCATTTGGTTTGCGGAGTCCCCGGGCGTACTTGAGCGCCCCCGCCGCGTCCGTCTGGGCCCATCGCGAGAGGATCTGACTTCGCGGTCCCATGGGCTGGTCGCCGGGGAGAGCGTCAGTCCATTCGAGGGCTGCCAAAGGGGCGGTTTCCGCCCACCGATTGATGAGCGTGAATCGAATGGCGGTCTCCTCCCAATCAGGACTGTTCCGCCAATACTTGATCCCGCGGGCGAGGCGCTCGATATCTTCAGGCCCCGTGCTTGCAAGCAGCAGCGTGAGCCGCAACTGCGCTCCGCTCAAATCTCCGGCGGCATGCGCCTCTCGGAGCAGATCGGCAAGGCTACCCTTGAAAGGCTCCTGCGCGCCTGATTCGGCAGGGACGCCGGCAAGCGGGGAGGAGAGAGTGGCGCCGGGCGAGGATTTCTCCGGTCGTTGATTCTGATCCTCCGCCGTCCGGCTAGGAAGCACAAACCGCCCGATGAGGATTCCGCCACCGAGCAGCGCCATGGAGGAAGAGAGAAGGAAAAGAAGACCGGGGGATTTCATGCCTGGGGAACCTCTAACATCGGGAGCGATCCACTGCGATGAATTTGTGCGGGCAGGAACCGGATGCGCGGTAGACAATCGAAGGGAATGGCGTTGTAGTCCGGAATGTCGAACGATTCCCAAAAGGCCGCGGTTCCGCCGCTCCCGGTGGACGACGAGGCGGCCCGATTGGCCCGAGTTTGGTCAAGCCATGGCAGGAAGCATCTCGATTCCTATCTGGTGCGGGAAGCTGAGAATCCGTGTTTTAATCCGCAGAGTATTTTGATGCGTGCTCTGGTGGCGGACCGACTCTTTCCGGGGCGATTCGCGAAAATGATCGAGGATGAGCTTTATTTCGCGGCCTGCGCTTCGTTCGGCGTGCTCGGCCGCCGCGAGGGTTGGTTCACGGGATTGCACCGCTTGCTCCGGGAGGCGCCGGCATCGGAGCAATTGCCGGATTTCCTGAGAGCCGACTTCGGGGATTCGGGGGCGAAGGCGATCCTTCCCGTTGCGGTATTCGATGCCCTCGAGCGGGCGTTCGCGGCGGGATTCGAGACCTTTGATTCGCCCTTTCGGGCTCGATG
>JAHEDC010000388.1 GCA_024641425.1 Verrucomicrobiales bacterium
GACCTCGCCGCGCACCTCGAAGTAGATGAGCTGGGCGATCGGCATGCCGGCGTAGACCCGGACGGCCTGGTTGACGGAGATTTCGAGCGTCCAGTGGTTGCAGAAGCCGACGTCGCCCTTGCCGGCGGTGGCGTGGATGTCGATCCCGAGGCGCCCGACGCTGCTCTTGCCTTCGAGGAAGGGAACGTGGTGGTGGGTCTCGGTGTATTCGAGGGTGGAACCGAGGTAGGTCTTGCCGGGGAGGAGGACAGTGCCGTCGGCGGGGATCTCGAAATGTTCGATCTGGTTGTGCTTCCGGGCGTCGAGGATCTCGTCCTTGTAAAGCGCGAGGTGGCTGCTGAGGTGGACGTCGTAGCTGTTCGTGCCAAGGGCTTCGGACTTGTAAGGCTCGATGACGATGCTGCGGGTGGCGAGGGCCTCGCGGATGGCCTGGTCGGACAGGATCATGGGGAAGTTTTTAGTCTTAAGTGTTCAGTTTTCAGGGACAGCTCAGGTAAAGACGATGGTCCGGTTCTTGTAAACGAGGACTTTTCTCCCGACATGGGCGCGGACGGCGCGGGCGAGGACGATTTTCTCCAGATCCTTGCCGTCGCGGACGAAGTCGGTCACGGATTCCTTGTGGGAAACGCGAATGACATCCTGGGCGATGATCGGGCCCTCGTCGAGGTCGCTCGTGACGTAGTGGCTGGTGGCGCCGATGATCTTCACGCCGCGCGCGTAGGCCTGGTGATAGGGGCGCGCGCCGGCGAAGGCGGGGAGGAAGGAATGGTGGATATTGATGATCCGGTGCGGGTAGCGGGCGACCATTTCCGGGCTCAGGATCTGCATGTAGCGCGCGAGGACGAGGGTATCGATGGCGTTCTCGACGAGAAGCGCGTGCTCGGCGGCTTCCTGCGCGGCCTTGGTCGCGGCGGTGATGGGGAAAACGTGGAAGGGAATGCCGAAGCGTTCGGTCGCGCCCCGAAGATGCGCGTGGTTGCTGAGGACGAGGGGGATGTCGATGTCCAGCTCGTCGGCCTCGTGGCGGGAAAGGAGGTCGTAGAGGCAGTGGGCGTCCTTCGAGACGAGGAGGGCGACGCGGGGCCGGCGGTCGGAATAGTGGAGCTGCCAGTCCATCGCGCGCGGGCCGGCGACTTCTTCTTGAAAGGACGAAATGAGGCGCGTGTCATCGAGGTCGAAGGCGTCGAGCTGCCACTCGATGCGCATGAAGAAGGCGTCCTCCTGCCGGTCGACGTGCTGGTCGAGATAGACGATGTTTCCTCCGTGTCGCTGGATGAAATCCGCGACTGCCGCGACGATGCCGGGCCGGTCGGGGCAGGCGATGAGGAGGATGGCGGTGCGGGGAGGCGTCGGGATCATGGGATGCGGGCAAAAAAAAGCCCTCGCTTTCGCAAGGGCGGTGAGCGGCTCTCCGAGGAAAGAGAGAAGTGCTCGAGGGGGGACTCGAACCCCCAAGGGTCTCCCCACAAGATCCTTAATCTTGCGCGTCTACCAATTTCGCCACCCGAGCATATGTGTCCTCTACGAGAAGCGGGCTGCAATACTTGCGTAAGTCGGGAGGAAGCGCAAGGGGAAAATCGCCCTCCGGAGAGGAAAAAGCGGGGCGTGCGCATGGCGGCGCGGAGGGTTGAGGGCCTGTTTTTAGCGTGGCCGTGCGCCTCGCCCGACAGGATCGTTACGGTGCAGCATCCTCGAGGTGAGACAGCGGCGGCGCACGGAAATCGCGGCCAGGACCTTCCCGGGGAAATCCGCCTTCTCGTTGCTCGTCTGTAGTAAAATGGACTCTCCCGCTTGAGCGGATCCTCTTAGGAAAGGTCTACGTCGGCCACGAAATGACCGATCAACGCCGCAAGGCCCCCTTCGATCTCCCTGAAGGGATCAGCTTGCCCCTCCTAATCCTCATCGACGGGGCAACCGTGCCAGAGGCAGGAGCCTCGCCCGCCAGGCGCGTGCCCAAAGCTGGAGCTTGGGCACGAGGGGAAAGGCGTCGATTCGGGTGTGCTTGAAGCGGTGCGGACCAGCCTGTGGCGGACCGTGAACGAGGAAAAGCATGTCGGCTGGCGTGCGAAGAGCACCGCGATCGAGATCGCCGGGAAGACAGGCTCGGCGCAATTCGTCCGGCAGGGAGTTGCCGACGACAAGGGCCGGTTCGTCTCCTTCGCGCCCTACGAGAACCCGCGCTACGCGATGGCGGTGATGGTCGAGGGCGCGAAATCCGGGGGCGCGGTCTGCGCGCCGCTCACGCGGATCCTCCTTGAGCGTTTCGCGGAACTGGACGCGGGCGGGACGGTGGAGGTGGTGCCGCTCGAGGCGGCGAAGGGCCACCTCGACCTGATCGAGGCGATCGAACCGTAGGAAGAAGCGAAATCAGGGTCCGACACGACGGGTTACAAGCTCGCGACTGGTAACTCGCTGTCTGGCGCCAGAGTCAAGGAATTGGAATCGTCGGATTTCGCCTTGATCGGCCGTCGCGATGCGGAATGTTGGAGAATGTCTTCCCTCACCTGCACCGGCGCTGGACGCCGGGTCGCGCCGCCGCGTGGCGGCTATCTCATCTTCAAGGTGATTGTCGGTCTCCTCGTGGCCGGAATTTTCGTGGCGGCCGTGATTCCGGTGACGGCGATGGTGCGGTTCCAGCGCACCAAACTGGATGCCCGGAAGTACGCGGAGGTGTTGGAGAATGTGCTGAAGGCCTACCAGATTCAATACGGTATTTTTCCCCTCGAAGCGAGCTCCGTGGGGCAGGATTACTACGAGACGACAACAAACGCGGCACTCATGGGCATCCTTCTCGGGACGGATGAGAAGGCGAATCCGTTGGGGGTCGATTTTGAATTCAGTAAGTTCGGATTTGTCGAGGGAGGATGCCGACTGGAGGGATCGCCCGGAAATCAGCGCCTGCTCGATCCCTGGGGAAATGAATTCCACGTCCGGATGGACGCGAACGAGGATGGATATACCGGTGAAGTCGAGGGCTGCAAAAAACAGGCGAACCGAAATGATCCGGATCCGACGCGCATCCGCCAGTCGGTCATCGTGTGGTCGAAGGCCCGTCCCGCCGGGGCGGAGAACGTCTTCGAGGGGTGTTCGATGTGGATCAAGTCCTGGGAGTGAGCCGGATCGCGGGGGTGTCGCGCCTCCTCCGCCAGCTCACTTTTTCCGGCGCTGGCGGTTTTTTTTCTTCGGCTTGCCTTTCGGGGGGCGCTTTTCCTTCGGAGAGACTTTCGCGGGCTTCCCCTTCGGCTTCGGCTTTCCCTTGCCCGGTTTGGTCTCGCCGTCCTCGACAATGCGGAAGTCGATGAGCTTCTGGACGAGATCGACGCGGGAAACAACGACGGCGACTTCGATTCCGGCTTGAAAGGATGTCTGGGGGAAGCTGCTGGTAAAGCGAAGACGCTGCGGATCGAAGTAGTAACCGTTGGCACGATACGGGAAGTCCTCCGCGCGGACGAGACCGCGAATGAAGAAATCGCTCAGTTCGACGAAGAGCCCCATCCGGCGCACCTCGACGATGGCAGCGCGGTAGACGGGCGGGTTGTCCGGTGCCTCGCGGGCGAGGCGGTCGAAGTATTCGAGCTGCTTGAGCTTCTGGCTCTCGGTCTCGGCATCGGCGGCGGCGCGCTCGGTCGTGGAGAGGTGATCGGCGATCTCGACGAGCCGTTTCTGGCCCGGCACGGGGTCCTTCGAGTGCCCGGTAAGCGAATTCAGCACGCGGTGGACGATGAGGTCGGAGTAACGCCGGATCGGGCTGGTGAAATGGGTGTAGTTCACCTTGGCCAATCCGTAGTGGCCGACCGGTTCGGCGTCGTAGGTCGCGCGTTTCAGGCTCTTGAGGAGGCCGATCTTGATCGCGTGTTCTTCCGGAAGGCCTTGGATGGATCGGAGAAGGCGCTGGACTTCCGCCCGGTTGGCCAGATTCCCGACCTGGATGCCATGTGAAAGCACGAGGTCACGGAACTGGTCGAGGCGGTCCTGGTCGGGATCCTCGTGGATGCGGTAGATCGAAGGCTTGAGCGCGTCCTTCGTCGCCTTGGCCACCGCCTCGTTGGCGGCGAGCATGAATTCCTCGATGAGTTGGTGGGACTCGTCGTATTCGATGCGGACGAGGTCGCGCGGGCGGCCCTCGTCGTCGAGGAGGACCTTCACCTCCGGGAAGTCAAGGTCGAGCCCGCCCTTCTCGAAACGGCGTTTCCGGAGCACCGAGGCCAGTTTCCAGGCGGTCTGCAGCCGTTCGGCAATGGGGTCGCTCGCGGCGGCTTCCGGGGAGAGCTTCATGCGCGTGTAGGCTTCCTCGTAAGTGAGCCGCTTCTGGCTGCGAATGACAGCGGGGACGAAACGCACCTTTTTCATCTTTCCCGAGGCATCGAAACGCATGATGGCGGCGCGGGTGAGGCGATCCTCGTCCGGGCGCAGGCTGCAGATGCCGTTGCTGAGGTTCGGCGGGAGCATAGGGATCACCCGATCGACAAGGTAGACACTGTTCCCGCGCTTCTCGGCCTCGCGGTCGAGGTGGGAGCCCGGCTTCACGTAGTGGGAGACATCGGCGATGTGCACCGCGAGTTCCCAGTCGCCGTTTTCGAACGGGGTCACCAGAATGGCGTCGTCGAAATCCTTCGCGTCCACCGGATCGATGGTCATGACCGGACGGTCGCGCCAGTCCTCGCGCTTGCCTTTGGCGAGATCCTCCTCCGTTACAATACCGGGCACCGCGCGGGCTTCGGCGATGACCTCGGGCGGGAATTCGAGAGGCAGCCGGTGCTTGTGGATGATGGAAAGGATGTCCACCCCCGGATCGCCTTCCTTCCCGATGACTTCGGTGATCTGACCGCGCGGCGGGGATGTTCGCGACGTCCATTCGGTAACCTTGGCGACGACCTTATGGCCGTCGCGCGGCTCGGGATCGGGGAGGGGAAGCCGGTGATCGATCTCGATGCTGGGCGGGAGAAACGCCTCGTCCGGCTGGACGTAGGAAAACTTCCCCCGTCGGCGGAAGGTACCGACGACGAAGGCGTTGCGGCGTTCGAGCACCTGCACGACGGCGCCCTCGAGATCGCGGTCATCCTGGGTGGCCTCAACGTGTTTCCGGGCCGCACCGTTCTTGATCTTCCGCGTCCACTCTGGCCGCAGCGGTTTCTGGAGATGGATGGCGACGCGATCTCCATTAAGGGCGGTCGAGGTGTTCTTCGGATGAATGAAGACACGGTCGAAGCCGAGCGCGTCCCGATCACCCTCGACGTAGACGAAGGCGTGCCCCTTCGGGTTGAAACGGATCTCGCCGTTCAGTTCATTGGCCTTGCCCGTGCGCGCGATGTAACGGCCCTTGCGGATCTGGCGGATTGCACCGGCTTCCTCGAGTTCCCTTAGCAAGGCCCTGAAGACCTGGCGCTCTTTCGGCGGGATCTCCAGCGCGCGGGCGAGATCGGATTTCGTCGAGGGCTCGTACTTCGGGTGTCCGAGGAATTTGAGGAGCCGCTCGCGCGTGCTGCTGCTTGCTTTCATTTTACGGAGGATGGGAATCGGATGCCCGACCTTCCGACAGAATCGGCATTCGCGCGAATTTTCCCTTGATGCCGGGGAGAAAAACATTGTCAACGGCGGTGGACCGGCTAAAATTGATGGTGAGCAGTGTAAACACATTGTATTTTAATCCCTATCCCCGCCCACCCATGAAAACCTTCGTTCGTATCCCCCGCCGAAGCTCCGGATTCACCCTGCTGGAGTTGCTCATCGTCATCGCCATCATTGCAATCCTTGCCTCCGTGGCCTTTCCCGTGACCGCCCTCGTCATCAAGCAGGCCCGCAAGGCCGAGGCTCGCAACGAAGTGGTCAACATCGTCCGCGCGGTCAAGGCCTACGACATGGAATACAGCCAGATGCCGATCGCGAAAGGGTCGGCGGGAGGCGACACCTACAGCACCCAGACCGATCAGGACTTTATGGAAATCCTCCTCGGAAGCGATGACAAGGGCGGTGGCCTCAATCCCCGTGGAATGGTCTTCTACACGGGGAAGGAAGCAAAAGAGCGGGCTGGAGGATTGGATTACGGAGAGGGCGGCAACAGCGGGGGCGTCAAGCCGCGTCTCGTGGATCCGTGGGGCAACATGTATTACCTTGCCATCGATGGAGACTACGACCACAAGCTCCAGGGGCCGTCCGAGTGCGGATCCGGCGACATCCACCAGGACGTGATCTGCTGGTCGAAAGGGCCCCCCAAGGATACCGACAACGCGGACTTCGAGGACTGCAAGAAGTGGCCGAAATCTTGGTAAAGCGTCGGATCGCTGTTGATTTTTTTCAGAAACAAGGCACGGTCCGACACGCGGACCGTGCCTCCTTCATTTTACGCAGGAGACAACATCGCGGGTGTGGTTCAATGGTAGAACGCGAGCTTCCCAAGCTTGAGACGAGGGTTCGATTCCCTTCACCCGCTCCA
>JAHEDC010000389.1 GCA_024641425.1 Verrucomicrobiales bacterium
CGACGATAAGTAAAATCATTGGCGGGAAAAGGAACGGAGAAGGAAGAAAAGGGACTAGTTCGTGGCAGTGGGCCATTATGGCGTCTCACAAGGGCGATTCAACCCCCGAATTGGCCATCAGTCCTGGGGAAAAAGCGACTCCCCCCCGGCGGTCGCACCGGGGCCACGGGTGATCTCATCCACCAGCGTCCGGGGCTCACTGTAAATGTCCTGCAGGACGTCCTGATAGTAGAGCTTCACAAGGAAGCCGTAATACCGTCGGTTCATCACTGCCGCCCCCTCGAAATCCGTCTCGGAGGCCTGGTAATACACAAGGTCGAGGACTTCCTCCGGCTGGTCCTTCCAGTCCGCTGGCTGAGTCATCCATTCCCATCGCACCGGGTTCGAGGCCGAGGCCTCGACCGTGCCGCCCGTCGTGACATCGTAGAAACGAGTATCGAGATAGACGTTGTCCACATCGATCGGCACCCCGTCGCGTGCCTTCAGCGCGAGCCGAATCGTTACCTGCTCGCCCGTGCTGACTTCCGGATGCTGCTTGATAAGCGCCTGATTGACATAGAGGACGGTCAATGGGCGCAGCGGCGGCGCCTCGGATTCTCCCATCAGCTTGAGATCCGCGATCGCATAGACGTCCCCGGCCCCCTCGGGGCCGAGGTCGCGGATCTGAATCCAATAGGGCGCGGCTTTATCTGTGAGTCCCATCGTGGTGTAGGCGGAGGCGATTTCGTAAAGAATACGGGGATTTCCCGGCAGTCTTGCATCCGCCTCCCTAAATTTCTCCAGAGCGCCCATCATTTCACCGTCCATCCGCAGCGCACGCCCCACCTCATAAAGCTCACGGGCCGCGTCGTCCCCAATATCACTGGGTCGCCGCACCGGCGGCTCCGCAGGAACATCCGGAACGCCCGGAGCCCCGGAGGCGACTCCGATCCGCTCGCCCTGCCCCATCGCATCGACCAATGCCCGTTCCTGGGCGGCCAGATCAGCCTCGTCGAGCCCGCCGCTGCCCGAGCCCGCCGCTCGCGGAACATCGGCACTCCCGGGAATCCGCGGTGGGGGACCCGGGACCGAACGCGTCGCCAGCGTCCAGCCGATCGAGGCCATTTCCGCCACCAGCAGACAGCCGAGGACCCACACCGCGATTCGGAAGGTTAGGCCGGAAGGTGGCGTCGCGGGGGTCGGGGAATCCGCCATGGGAAAGGATGTGGAGGGGATAAGGGTGGGAAGACCGGGGGAACCGAAGGAGAACCTCCATGCTATGATTCACCGCCGTCCTTGTCAACGCGCCCGATGCGGCGCCCAGGTCCCGATGAAGCCTCTCCGGGCGGCGCGTGCGTCATTCCGTGGCAACTCGGCCTTGAATCGACAGAATGTTCCCCTTATTTTAATTATAGTAATTATGTTTAATATGGCTTATTGTTCATTGTCGTGAAAATCTGAGTCTCCATGACCTTCTCAACATCGCAGTCCACGCCCCGCACGCGTTTTTCCCTTCTGTCGGCAGTGGGACTGGTTGCCTGCGGACTCGTTCTGGAGGTCCGGGGACAGGCGCCTGCGCCCTACGGACTGGATCAGGCCGCACCCCTGAGTGCTTTCCTTCATGGAGCGATGCCGCGCTCCACGCCCGCCACCCCTGGAGGGGGCGATTTCATCATGGTCGAGGCCTTCCCGAATCTCCGCTTCACGGACCCGATAGACCTCAAACCAGAGCCCGGGACGAACCGGCTGTCTATCGCCGAACGGCCGGGGCGCCTGTATGCGGTCGAGAACGCCCCTGCCTCGACGACAAAGACGCTGCTGCTCGATATCGCGTCCAAGGTTCAGAACACCCAGGACAATGGCATCATGTCTTTCGCCTTTCATCCTCAGTTCGGTCAGGCCGGTTCGCCGAACCGGGGCTATCTTTACATGTATTATATGGCCAATGGCGCGCCCGGCGGCTTCTTCGCCCGGCTCTCGCGTTTCACCCGTGCCGACGGGGCCACCAGCTTTGATCCCGCCTCGGAGCAGATCCTCATCAATCAGCTCGACACGCACCAGTGGCACGGGGGCGGGAGCGTCGTCTTTGGACCCGACGGATTTCTTTATCTCGCTTTCGGAGACGAAGGTTACCAGGGCACAGGCTCCATCGCTTCGACGCAGAGAATCGACGACCGCCTTTTCGGGGGAGTGATTCGCATCGACGTCGACAGCAACCTGGCGCGGAGTCACCCCATTCGACGGCAGCCCCTTCCCGCCGGGATCTCTTACACGCAGAATTACTGCATCCCGAACGACAATCCGTTTCTCTCCGAAACCGGCGCGTTTCTGGAGGAATTCTGGTGCATCGGCATCCGCAGCCCGCACCGCATGTCCTTCGATCCGGTGACCGGTCGACTTTGGGAGGGCGACGTGGGTTACGCGAGGCAGGAGGAAATCAACCTCATCGAGCGGGGCGCGAATTACCAGTGGCCGTATCTCGAAGGAGTCCTTCCCGGCTTTCGCGAGAAACCCACGCCCCTGATCGGTTTCGACAAGACGCCCTATTTTTACTATGACCGCGATTTCGGCACCTGCGTGATCGGCGGGTTCGTCTACCGGGGCAAGAAGTTCCCGTCCCTCCTCGGCCGCTACATTTTCGGAGACAATACCTTCGGCACCATCCACGCCCTTTCCGGCCCCGATAACGCGCCCGTTCCCGAACTGCTCACCGCGCTTCCTCCCGGCGCGCTTTACTCCGGACTCTCCTCGTTCGGACTAGACCACGACGGGGAGATCTACGCCCTTAAGCTTGGCACCACCCATTCGGAAAACGGCGCGGTCTACAAACTCGAAAACGACGGGAATCCCACTCCCGACGGCCCACCCTTCCTTTCTTACGCCGGTTTCTTCGAGGACCTGGCGACCCTCGCTCCCCGGGCCGGCGTCATCCCCTATGATCTCGTGCAGCCCTTCTGGAGCGATGGAGCGATCAAGCGCCGCTGGATGGCAATTCCCAGCGACGGGCTCCACAATACCGCCGAGGAGAAAATCACCTTCTCACCGCAGTCCCCTTGGGTTTTCCCGACCGGTTCGGTCCTCATCAAGCACTTCGACCTCCCCGTGGATGATCTGAATCCCGCCATCACGAAGCGGATCGAGACCCGCCTCCTTGTCGCCGGTGAAGACGGCATTTACTATGGACTCACCTACAAGTGGTTCGAGGACGGGAGCGACGCCGTGCTCCTTACCGAGGCCGAGTCCCGCGACGTCCAGATCCGGCAGGTCGATGGTTCGTTCCGCACGCAGTCCTGGTATTATCCTTCACGGCAGCAATGCATGTCCTGCCACACTCCGAACGCCGGCAGCGTTCTCGGGCCGAACACCCACCAGTTGAATGGAAACTTCCTCTATCCGACCACCGGTCGCACCGATAACCAACTCCGCACCCTCAACCACCTCGGAATCTTCTCTCCCGCCCTCGACGAGTCCGCCATCGCCGGCCTTCCGAAGGCCGCCCCCATCGCCGACGAGTCCGCCACCCTCGAAGATCGCGCCCGCACCTATCTCGACGCCAACTGCGCATACTGCCACCAGGCCGGCGGCTCGCGGGGACATTTCGATGCCCGGTTTTCCCTTCCCCTCTCCCAGACCGGACTCATCGACGGCATCGTCGATGACAACCTCGGCGTCTCCAATGCCCGGACCATCTCACCGAAGAACCTGGCGCAATCCCTGATCCACAGCCGCGTCAACCGCATCGACGAATACGCGATGCCGCCCCTCGCGAAATCCGTCATCGACCAGAAAGGGGCTCAGCTCCTCGAACGCTGGATCCAGAGCCTTCCCGTCTCCTGGGAAAAATGGCAGACGACCACGCCCGGGGCGGGAGGCGCACCCGGGGCAAACCTGGACGGAGACGCCTACGACGACCTCGCCGAATTCGCGCTCGGCACCGACCCCGCTTCCGGCGTCGCCGGCGCATCCGGACTCCGGCTTGCGGTAGCGGCGGACACCGTCTCCGCGAGTTACCGGCGTCCCATCGGGCTCCCCGGCCTCACCTATGTGGTCGAAGCGAGTTCCGATCTCCTTGCGTGGATCGATGTTCCCGCCGGATTGACCACGGTAACCCAAAATTCCGACGGCACCGAAACCATCGACCTTGCCCAACCCGCCGCGATCCCGGGACTTTCCGCCACCCGAGGCTATCTTCGTTTGCGTTTCAATCTCGCCAGCCCGGTCGCCGTGTCCCGCACCGTTCCCGTCGGCTGGTCGCGCACCGCTCTCCATGCAGGCTACCAAACCTTCGGAGCAAGCCTGCTCCAGCCCGCCCTTTTCGGGGGTAAGGTCACCGCCGTCAATGGCGCCGCGGGAACCCTCACCCTTTCCTCTCCCCTTCCCCCCGGCCTGCTTTCTCCCGACAAACCCTGTTTCATTGAGTTCGTCGATGGTCCCGCCGAAGGACAGCGCTTTGATCTTGACCCCGCGGCAAGCACTGGCAACAGCATCGCAGCGCTTGCCGCACCCACCCGGAACACGCTCCCCGCGCTCCCCGCAAACGTCACGGGCAGCCGGATCACCCTTCGGCCGCATCGGACTCTCGGCGGGCTCTTCGACATCGCGCGTTTCGCCGGAGCCCTCAATCCCGGTGGGGCCGACCAGCTCCATTTCTTCGATGGCCAGGCATACTCGATCTACTACGCCCTCGATCTCGGCTCCGCCTTGCCGAGCCAAAAACGCTGGGCGCTCGTCGGTGGAAGCCCCTCGGCGAACCAGGGACTGCGTATCGTTGCTCCCGGCGTCGGCTGCTTCGTCCGGCGCGCGGGGGCGTCGAGCCTTTCCGTTTTCGTCACGGGCGAAGTCCGCGCCAACCGGTTCGTGCAGCCCCTTGTCCAGGGGAGCAATCTCATCGCGGAGGGCTTCCCGACCGTCCAGAGTCCGAACCAGCGGGGTCTTCTCGCGAGCAACGGTTTCCTCGGCGCCTCCTCGCCCAACAACGCGGACCGACTTTACCTCTGGGCTGGCGAGACCGGTACGGGCAACGCCTTCTACAACACGTATTTCTATCTCGATCTGCGGCCGAACGCGCCGCTCGTTCACTGGACTGCCCTTACCAGTTCGAATCTTTCCAGCCAAAGCGACACCCTACTTTTTCCGGGCGACCGCGCCGCCTTTCTCACGCTCAAAAGCACCGCCAAGCCCGCCTACTCGATGGCCGCTCCCTGGTCTCCCTGATCCGCCGCGGGGCAGCGGCGCAGCTCTAACGGAATCCGTAGACCATCGACCAGTGCGTCACTTTCTGCGGCGAACTCTCCACGACCACGCGGATGAGATAACTCCCGCTCTTTTTCGGCACCACACGCACCCCGGCCGAGTTATTCTTCTCGAACGCCTCCGCATCCACGAGTTTTCCCTCCTCGTCGTAGACATGGACGGAGATCTTCGCCTTCAGGTTTTCGCAGGCGACCCAGAACCAGTATTCGTTCCTTTGGAAAAGCTGGTGACGGATGATCTTCACCTGCTTCACCTTCGCATCCTGGCTCCACCAGGTCTCCCGGAGATTGAAGGGATTGCTCTTCAGGTCCAACCAGGGAAGCGCCGCCTCGATCGCGAAGGAACGCGCATCATCGGTGAACGCTGGCGAGGAAGTGCCGGCCAACGCGAAAAGCAGCGCGGCGAGTAGGGAGCGGAAAACGGACGAGGGATGACGCATTGGAAGGAAGGGGGTTCAAGCTAGCCTTGGTTCGCGATGATGCGGGCGACCAGCGCGGTCGTTATGCCGTGGACTTTCACCACCGACGCGGACGGAATCGTCCCACCGCTCCCGTTCCGGAGGAGCGGCTTCAAATCATCGAGTCCCTTGCGTATTTCCTTCACGACCCCGGCATTGCGCGTGCCCATTGGCATCCTCGAAATCTGCTTGTCCAGGTGCGCCACGAGATCCGGCTGGTTCAGGATGTCCGCGCCCGCCTCGGAGTAGTGCTTCGTCAGGATGGAGGCCAGCGCCTCCGTGCCCCGGAGCCAGCCACCGATCGCCACCAGTTCCGCCAACTCCTCGTCGCGCAATTCGGCCATCGCCTGCCGCACGCTTTCCTGCACCTTGTCGAGTTCCTGCCGGATGGTTCGCCAGTCATTCTCCTGCGCGGATTCGATAATGCTCTGCGCGTGACTCGTCACCGACTCACTCACGCCCAGCGCTTTCGACAATCGCATGACGTGCCCGCCGATATCCTCGACTTTCTTCCGGTCCTCGGCCTGAACCGCGACAAACCCGTCCGCGACCACGACACCGAGCAACAGCGCGATCTGCGAGCGCTTGCCGAGTTTGTCGTAGCCCGAGACCTTGATTTCCCCGCGCCAGTCCTGATTGCCCAGCTTGTCGAGGGAAAGGAAAATCTCCTGCGGCACCGGCACCACAACGTCGTCGACCAGTGAGGCGGGTAACTTCGAAATGTCG
>JAHEDC010000390.1 GCA_024641425.1 Verrucomicrobiales bacterium
GTTCCTCCGCCGCCTTCAGGATCTCCCCGACGGTGCGGACGGGGATTTCCTTCGAGGCGAGACCCGCCGCCTGCTTCTCGGCCTCGGCGCGCGCGGCCGCGAGCACGCGCACTCCCGCTTCCAGAGTGAATCTCCGCCCTTCCAGTCCGGCCAAGTCCTCGCGGATCCGGGTCGCCTCCGCTTTCCGCCAGAAGAAGGGAACACTGGTGATGGCAAAAACCACCGCGCAGGTGAGGAGAACGGTCTTGAGAGTGCTCATGATCGGAAGGAACCGGAGATCGTACTCCAGGAAAGTTTCGGGTGGCGGAAGGATAGCACGGATTTCCCGCTCTGCGCCACGGACCACCTATTCCGCTTCCACCCGCACCGGCGCGTCGAAGGTCGACTGCGGCGCTACGTCCGGATTCGCCACGCCTCCAGCCCTCTCTCGAAGCGCCGCGACCTCATTCCCGGAGGAGAATAATCAGCGGGCCTCGCCCGTCATCTCGTTCCCACCCGAACCTTCGCACCTAAAGTCGTTTGCGGCCCTACCGCCGGATTCCCCGCGCCACCAGCGCGCTCGCGCAACGCGGTCAAATCGATCGCCTTCTCCGCCATCCACACCTCCGCCGCCGGCTTGTCCTTCTGCAACCACTGGTCGGCCGCAAAGGTCAGCGAGACTGCCCGCGCGCCCTCGCCTGCGATGGAATCCGCCCACACCACCGCCGCCTGCGGATCGACGTTGGAAATCGTCTGAACGTAGCGCTGGATGGCGATGTCCTTTTCCGGGGAGGCTTCCAGTGTTCCCAGCCACTGGCCGGCAGCGTTGTAGTCCCGCTGCGCCCATTGCCCGATGGCATTCGGGAGCGCCTGACCCCACTGCTCCGGAGTCTGCACCTCGTGCATCCATGCGAGGGCCTCCTGCGGATGGGGGTCGCCCACCATCACGCCCAGGCCCATGAAATCCGCGACTTCCTCCCGTGTGATCCCAAGTTCGTCGACCCGCGACCGCGCCGCCGCGACGCCTCCCTCGAGGAGGGCCGTTGTCATCGTGATCTTCAGGATGTCTTGCCGGAAGTCGGCGTTCTCCGGCTGTCGCATCGCCGCGACCAACTCGGGCAGCTTCTCCGGCGCAAAGGAAACGGCTCCCATACCCGCGAAATTCATTCGCGTTCCCACGGTGCCCTCGCGCAGGAGTTTCAGCCCTTTCGCGATGTCATCGCGCATCACCCGCAGCGCCATCATACTGGTGAATTCCTGCTTTTCCCGCTCGGTCAGATCCGATGACTTCATCCAACGGAGGGCCGCCTCGGGATCGCGTCGCGAAAGGGCGTTCAGCAGGCCCTGGCGCATGTCCTGGTCGTCCATGAGATCCTTCTTCGCCAGCACGCGCAACGGATCCTGCTCCGCCGCGAGGAGATACAGGATCATGCGGGCCACGCCCAGCGGCGAGTCCGTCACGCCGGAGGATTCCCCCTTGATCCCGTCCGCGACCGCCATGAGTTCGTCGATGCTCAGATCCTCGATCACCCGCAGCATGTCGGGCAACATCCGGAAGAAGGCGGCGGGCGAACGATCGAGGTCCTCCATGTCGGCGACCAGGGTATCCAGCCCGCCTCGGGCGCGCTTCACGCGCTCGGCCGAAGTCGTGTGCGCGCGATCCTCCGCGATCGCTTCCTCGCGGCTGCCCGGCCGCGGCGCGAGGCCACGGAGCAAAGGCGAGTCCGGCACCGCTGTTTCGAGATTCGTCACGTCCCGTTCGATTCCGATCAGAGCGACACGCTCTGCTTCGAGCTGCCTGGCGAGGCCGGAATTGCGCGACGATTGGAGGACAAGGGCCACGGCCGGAACAGCGGCTGTCGTGGCGAGGGTGATCCAGAAAGTTTTCGTCATCATGGTGATTTCGCGAGGGGGTGAAAGGTGGGCGGCCATTCAATTCCCATTCGGGCCGCTCATCTGGTTCCGATCCAAAAGTTCCGCCGGCAGCCCTTCGGCAGCCCCGGTCGGATTTCCGGCCATCCACCGTCGAGCCAAGGCATTCTCCGCTTCCACGCGCTTCGTCGGATCATCGATGCGCCGCGAAGCCGCGAGCGCCTGCTCGAAGGAGCTTTGGCTGGCGAGGGAAAGGGAAAGCGAGAGGAAGCCGGAGTCCCGCACGGCCCCGGCGGGCTGCGTCCCGAGCCAGTCGTCGATAGTGCTCCAGCCCTCGTACGCCATGCGCTGGACGAAGTTCCCCACCGAATCCGGAACATGCTCGGGCTCGATATTCTTCATGAGCCACGCGCCGCGCTCGGCCAGCGGCATGTCCCGCTGGTTCGTCACCATGTTTTCGATGACCGAGCGGCGGGCCTCGGGCGTGTCGAGGTATTTCTCGATGAAGTCCTTTCCGGCGTCGAGATTCCCCTCCGCCGCCTGGCTCTGCACGGCGGATTCGACAATCTGGAACCGCTGATTGTCCTTTTCCGAAAGGGCGAGCAAGCGCTCGAATTGCGTCGCGTCGCCCGTCTCCCTCATTTGTCTCCCCACGCCATCCGCGAGCGAATTCAACAGGTGAGTCCGGCTGTCCTCGTCGCTGAACTTCTCGCAAAAATCCAACGCGCGCGCCGGATCCTTCGCCGCCATGCCCCGCGCGAGTTCCCCCAGCAGCGTCATCTCCGGCGTGTTGTAGACTCCCTTGCCCACCAGCGCGCCCGCCTCGCGTTTCTCCATGTACCAGGCATAAGCCGCGTCCGGGTCCTCCTTCGCCCACTGGGCGAGCAGGTTCGAGTACGTGTAGGGCTGAAGGCCCATCCCGAGCATGCGCTCGATCGATTCCCGCGGCGTTCCCGTGGGCGCGAAGGAGCCGAGCATCTGCAGGGCCATCTCCTTGACTTGCGTGTTTCCGGCGTAGGCCTCCAACGCGTCCATCAAGTGGTCGAACTCCTCCTTGCTCAGATTCGCGACCGGCAGGAAGACCCGGATCATCCCCATGATGTCCCGGCTCGTCATGACCTCTATCATCGCGTTCATGAGGTCTTCGACATCGACGCCCTCCTCGGCGGCGGTAAGGAGATCTCCGACCGTGCGGGGCGGCAAGGCCGGGGCGGAGGGCAGGGCGGCGCGGGCGGTGAAGCCCTCCTGGGCCGCGAGCAGCCGCCCGTCCATCGCGACCCGCTGTCTCTGGAGTTCGGTCAGCTCCAGACGGAGCTTCGACGCTTCGGATTCCTGCATGAAAAAGGGCACGGAAGCGACGGCCAGGACGGCCGCGCCGGTGAGGGTTGCGGTTTTCAGGGTGCTCATGGTTTGGACGGTATTGGTGATCAAAGTGGCGGCGGTCAGGCCGCCGGAGGCCGCGAGGGCCTTGGGCGCAACCACCGCGAGGGTTTGCACGGGTGCGGAACGCGCGAACTCCGCCGCCAGCGCCGACGCTACCGCCGCGGCGGAAAGGGTCACGCCGCGCGAGGTCAGGAAACGGGAAAGTTTCTCCAGCGCCCGCTTCAGCCCCACCTTGCACGCCGCTTCCGAGCGACCGGATTTCACCGCGATCTCGCTGAATTTCCGCCCCTCGAAGAAACGCTCCAACACGAGCGCGCGGTCGCGCTCCGGCAGGTGATCGAGCGATTCGTAAAGCGCGGGCAGCGCCTCGCGCCAGGCCTCGTCGCCGGGGTTCGGTATCGAATCGGATTCCCGCGCCAACTCCTCCGCCAGCGCCTCCCGTTTCTTTCGTCGTCGGTTCTCGGCTCGCATCGCTTTCGCCGCCTCATAGCGGGTGGTTTGGAAAATCCAGGCCGCCAGCGAGGGATGCCGCCGCAGCGACGCCGCCTTCCGGGCCAGGAGGGTGAAGACATTCTGCACGACCTCCTCCGCCACCTGCGCGTCCCCCGTCCGCCGCAGCGCGCTCCCGTAAACCATCCCCCCCGTCCGCGCCACCAACCGCGCGAACGCCGCTTCCTCCCGCCCCGAGTCCAAGTAGTCCTCCAGCAACAACGCCGCACCCTCCCCCGCTGGCGGCGGATCATCGAATGGCGTCTCTGTAGAAAGGGAAGGCATCGGCTACACCCAGTTACCCCCGGCATCCGGAGGAAGGTAACATCTTTCTCGAAGAATGTTTCTTCGAGTCCGCATGGCAAGACCGCGCCGTCGCTTCAGGGACTCGCCTCGATGCCTTCGAGAACCGCGACGCTGTCAAACCCGGGCGTGGGCGCGCCACCCCGTCCGCTCGCGTTCAGGTTCGCGTTCAGCGCGTCGCGCCATTTCCCGTTTTCACCGATCCATTGGAGGCCCCGGGCGAAATTGTCCGTCCACGTCCCCGTGTAGCCATTCGCCAGGGTCTCGTCGGCGGCCTGATCCAGCCCTCGCGTGACGGCATCGAGTAGGGTCGCGCGAAATCCGTGATCGGCGGGCAGCGCGTGCAGGAGTTCGAGCAGGTCGCGCAGGAGGATGTGGTGATACACCGCGCAGGCATTGTGCGGGTCGAACCAGCGCCCGCCCGGCATCTGGCCGGGGAGTACTCCGACGTCGGCCTTCTTTATCGCCGCATCGAGATACTTCGCCTCGTCCGTGGCCACGGCGAGGCGCGCGAGCAAACCGACGCTAAAGGCATTGTAGTTCCAGTTCACGACGAGCGGGCGCTCGATCGCCCAGTCGCCGGCCTTGCGCGCGGCGTCGAGATAGCGGTCGTCGCCTGTCAGCTCCCACGCGCTAACCAGCGCCCGGCCGCAGAGTCCGTTGTCGAATTGCAGCCCTCCGTCCGTCCGGTCATCGGAAATCCAGCCGTCCACCACGATCCCGGGTTCTTCCTCGATGGCGGCGGCGACGATGTGCCCGACCTTGCCTTCCGGCTTCAGGCCCGGGCCGACCGGAAAAGGGAACACCCCGCTTGGATGCTGGAGTTTCACAAGCCAATCGGCACCCGCCCGCACCAACTCCGTGAGCTTGTCCTTGTGCTCGGGGACCAGCCCCGCCGTGCGCGCGAGCGCATCGAGTGGAATAGCGGCCTCGCGCAATCCGGCCCGCATCGCGCGCGGATCGCCGCTTGGATTCATCACCCACGCCAGGCCACCCGCTCCGCGTTCGATCTCCTTGAGCCACCAGGCCCGCAGCTTCGAGACATCGAAGGGCGCGGTCACCACGGGCGGATAGGAGCGCGTGGCCGCCTCCGGATTTCCCGCCCACTCCCCCAGCGCGACCATCGCCTTCACCGTCGCCGCCCGCACCGCCGTCGCATCGAGCGCGTCCAACGCCCGCCTCGCCTCTTCGAGAGCCGGTTTCGCCCGCTCGGCCACCTCACGCGGCAAGGGCTCGCCCGGTTCGACCGCCCCCGCGACCGGCGCAACGGCAAGGAGGAAACCAAGGGCGGAGACAAGCCGCGAAAGGGTGTATGCGTGGACGGTCATCAGGGGTCAATGGAAACGCAGCAAAGCCGCAAGTGTGCCTTCGCCCCCCCGTAACCGCAACGTCCATCTTTCCCCTTTCATTACGCCCGCGGCAAACGTCCACACGGAAATTTCTCTCATATCCCCGAGGGGACAAAAGCCTAATCGCCATAAGTGATCCGTAGGCGGTAGAACGTGCGTGAGGGGAGCGGGGAACCACCAGTATTGGTGGATAGCATGAGGGTCTGGGGGCTGCTGGTCGTCAAGGTAGCGGCTACGGGCGTCCAACTTCCCGGGCTAAGGTCAGGCGATTCCTCGATGGCGAACTCAAGCTCCGGATGGTTCGCGGCCACGAAATACTGGATACCGCCGCCTTGGATGGGAGTGAGAATAATGGGATTCGGCGCCGTGGTTTCATGCATGGGGTCGGTGCCGAAGGCGTATTCGAGAAGGTTCGAATCCCCGTCATGGTCAGGGTCGTCGAGTTTGCCGCTGGCGCCCGACGGGAGGCCGCTTTCCGTCGCCCACTTGCCGAAAGACGACTGTCCTGGCGAGGGAAGCATGGCGACCCAGTTCGCGGGATCATTGCCGTAAAGGGAATCGTGGATGCGGGTGAGCGCGTAGCCGCCGCCATCGGCCTCGACGGGCCAGGGAGCAACATCGAGGTAATCAACACGGTCTTCGCGGATGAACTGGCGGAGCCCCGCGCCATCCACGTCCCCGGGACTGGAGATCTCGAGCTTTTCGCCCCCGTTGTTCAAGCCGCCGGAAAGCCATTGGAAAATCTGGGTTCCCGGAGGCACGGTGAAGACACTGTTGAAGATGGCCTCGTTGCGGACAAGCACGAAGCGCTCATCGGGTTGGAGGACCGCCGGCACCGAGGTCGGGAACGAGAACGCGATGCCCTGGGTAATCTTCCAACCTTCACCTTTCAACGCCTCGTAGAGCGTCACCGCAGCGTCGCTGATGTTATGAAGCTCGAAGTACTCGGCGTCACCCGTCGTCGGGTGATACATGATTTCGCTGATGACGATCGGACCGACTTTCGGAAGACTA
>JAHEDC010000032.1 GCA_024641425.1 Verrucomicrobiales bacterium
CACGAGCTGGCGCACAACTACGGGCGTTTCCACATCCCCTACGGCATCTCCCAGTTCCCCGATGGGCCCTACGACTCGCTGCCCTTTCCCTTGAGTAACTTCGGCCCCGTGGACGAGAACAACCCGGCGAACATCGTCGGCTTCGACTGGTTCACCAATGCGGCAGTGCGGCCCTTCGAGGCGGGTGACCTGATGAGCTACGCGGACCGCCGCTGGCCCTCGCGCGAAACGTATCTGGCGCTGATGAATATCATCCCGAACGCGCCCGCCCCGCCTGCTCCGGCTCCGGAGGGCGCGCCGGGCGGCGGTGCGACGACTCCTCAGGTGATGATCGTGCAGGGCAGCGCCGACGACGGTTTCCGCGCGGGCGCGCTCGGCCCAATCTACCGTCTAGAGGAAGGCGAGGCCGATCCCGGCACGCTGGCCGCCTACGGGGAAATCGCCACCGGACTCGATGGCGCGTTCCCGCTGCGCCTGCGCGCGCTGGACGCGAACGGGGCGCTGCTCGCCGAATTCCCGATGGTGCCGATGGACGGCCACGGCGAAGGCGGCGCGGGCGGCGACCGGCAATTCCTCGCCATGTTCGCCGAGCCCGTGGGGACCGTGAAGCTGGAGATGGAGCGCGCGGCGGGCAACGTGCGCATCGCTTCGATCACGCGGAGTTTCACCACGCCTACCGTACAGGTCGGCGCGGTCACGCTGGATGACGACATCGTCGAGGTGGAGCTGATCGAGGAGGACGGGGACAGCGACCCGCTGCTGACCGTGCTGCAGTTCACCCCCGACGACGGCGTGAGCTGGCTGACGCTCATGGCCAACGCCGCCGGGCAATCTTTCGCCGTCCCCCTCTCCAGCCTGCCCGGTGGCGTGGCGCCGCGGTTTCGCGCCATCGTGAGCGACGGTTTCCTCTCGGCGCAGGCGGAGAGCCCGCCCATGGCACCGATTCCCAACCGCGCGCCGCAGCTGACGGTCGTCGGCCTGAACGAAGGGGACCGCATGGCACCGGGCGAAATGCGCGCGTTGAGCGGGGCCGCGTGGGACGTTGAGGACGGGCGCATCGAGGAGCTGACCTGGGTGCTTGGCGGCGCGAGCCGCGTCTTGGAGCAAAGCTGGACCGGCCCCTCGCTGATGCTCGAAGGACTGGCACCCGGCGTCTACGCGCTGAGCCTCTACGCCACGGATTCCGAGGGCGCTTCCGGAATCACGTCGGTGAATTTCGAGGTGCTGCCCTTCGGCGTGCCCGACGCCGCCAGCGCACCGCTGATCGACGGCCTCTGCGGCGATCCGGCCTACGCGACCGCCACCGTCGCACCCCTTCCGAACGACGACGGCACGGCGGCCGAAGTCCGACTCCTGCGCCACGGCGGCGCGTTCTACGCCTGCTTCACCGGCCTGCGCTACGGCTCCGGCGGCTCGCCGGGGGCCACTGCGGGGATTCAATTCGACACGGACGCCGACGGCGGCGCTACCGCGCAACTCGGCGACGTCGGCTTCTTCGTCGATGAGAATGGCGTGCCCTGGCAGTCGGAGGGCGACGGCACGTCCATGGTCGTGCGTCCCGTGCCCGAGGGCGGCGTGGAACTGGCCATCGCGCGCGGCCCGGAAACCTGGAGCGCCGAGTTTTGCATCCCGAACGGCCTGCTCGGCGGAGCGGCGGGCACGGCGAATTTCCTGATCAGCCACGACAACGTCGAGGGCCCCGGCCCCTACCGGAGCTGGCCGCCGGGCGCGACCGCCGACGAGCCCGGCACCTGGGCCGGCGGCGCGTTCGGCACGCCCGAACCGCCCGCCAATGCAGCGCCGGTCGCGAATGCCGGTTTTAGCAGCGCTCGGATCGTCTCGGCCGGCGATATGATTGAACTGGACGGCCGCGCCAGCCACGACCCCGATGGCGACCCGCTCACTTACGCGTGGGAGCAGATCGCGGGGCCAGCTGTGGCGCTCGACAATTCGACGTCCGCCTCCCCGCGTTTCGCCGCACCCGCGCCAGCGGCCGAGTTGCGCTTCGCGCTCACGGTGAATGACGGCACCGACGACAGCCCCGTCTCCGAAGTTTCGATTACCTTGCTCGCGCCCACCCCCCAACCACTTGGCCTTCCGCCGACCCTTGCCGACAAGCCCGACGGCTTTCTGGTCACCCTCCTGCAAGGGGCCGTCCCGGGAGAGTGCTACGCGGTCGAAGTCACGGAGGACCTCGAACATTGGCGCGATGCAGGCACCACCACGGTCGATCTCTTCGGCCTTTTGCGCCATCTCGACACCGAAGGCGCGCCGCCCGAAGGACGCCGCTTCTACCGCGCGGGTCCCTGCGGTGCGGCTGCGGGATTCGCGCTCGCTTTCAACGGTGATGGCGCGGTGGCGGCCGTTCCACATCATCCCGCACTCAACGGCTACCCGATGACGCTTTCCCTTTGGTTGCGTACCACCAACGAGGACGCGGTGCTGCGCGGTGTAGCGAGCAAATACGGGGACGCTTCGTTCAACGGATACTCGCTCTTCCTCTACAACGGCATCCTGTGGGCCTGGTATTTTAATGGCAACGGTGGCTCGATCTATCAGGTCGTGTCGAACTCCGGCGTGTGGGGCGGCTTCGTCGCCGACGGCCAGTGGCATCACATCGCCTTCGTCGTGGACGAAACGGGCGGCGCTCTGCATGTGGATGGCGTTTTCAAGCACAGCCTGCCTTGGGGCGGCACACCCGGCGCTCCCTCCGGCACGCAGCCTTTGCAGATCGGACGCTATGCGAACTATCCCTCCTCGATGGCCGGCGAGATCGACGAGGTCGGCCTCTGGAACCGTGCCCTCAACCCTGCGGAACTGGATGGAATTAGAGTCTCGGGCACCTGGCCGTCGGGAGCCGGGCCGGTTGCCTTCTGGCGTTGCGACGAGGGAGGCGGCGCGCGGATTCTCGACAGCAGCGGAGGGGGCCACATCGGAAACCTCTCAGGCCCCGTCTCGCACTCGCCGAGGTAAGGACTTCGTCCCGCGAATGAGCGGAATCCGTCGGAAGCTCCCTATTCCCTGCTGTTTGGGAAAAGGCGCCAAGGAGGTGCCGAGAGAAGCCTTGCGCGCTCCCGGTATCGCGGATTGAATAGCGGGGAACATGCCCGACTCCATTCCCAGTGCCGCGGCGTCCTCCCCGCGGATCAAGGACCCGCTCGCCGCCCTCGAAACCTATTTCGGCCACCGGAAGTTCCTCGACGGACAGGCGCGTATCGTCTCGGCGCTCGTCGGCGGGCGCGACACGATGGCCATCATGCCGACCGGCGGGGGGAAGTCGCTCTGCTACCAGCTTCCCGCGATGATCATGGATGGCGTGACGCTCGTCGTCAGCCCGCTCATCGCGCTGATGAAGGACCAGGTCGACGCCCTGACGCGGAAGGGCATTGCGGCGACGGTCATCAACAGCACGCTCACGCCCTCCGAGCAACAGGATCGCATCCGGCGCATGCGCGAGGGCGAGTTCAAACTCGTCTATGTCGCGCCCGAACGCTTCCGGAGCCGCTCCTTCGTCGACGCGCTGCGGCAGATTACGATCGGGCTTTTCGCCGTGGACGAGGCGCATTGCCTCTCGCAATGGGGGCACGACTTCCGGCCCGATTACATGCGGCTCGGCAAGGTGCTGGAAGCGCTCGACCACCCGCAAACCGCCGCCTTCACCGCGACGGCGACACCGATCGTCCGCGATGACATTCTCACCACGCTCGGCCTGCGCGACCCCTTCGTCTGCATCTCCGGTTTCGAGCGCCCGAACCTCCAGCTCACGATCCGGCAGACCGCGAAGAAGAAGGAAAAATACGAGCGGATCCGCCAGATCGTGAAGCGCCACAAGACGGGCATCGTGTATTGCGCGACGCGGAAGATGGTCGAGGAGGTCTCCGAGACGCTGCACGCCTGGGGCAGCTCGACCGTCGCCTACCACGGCGGTATGGACGATGCCGCGCGCGAGGCGGCGCAGAACCTCTTCATCCGCCGGGAGCGCGACGTCGCCGTGGCGACGAACGCCTTCGGCATGGGCATCGACCGCGCGGACGTGCGCTTCGTCATCCATTTCGACGTGCCCGGAAGCGTCGAGGCCTACTACCAGGAAGCCGGACGCGCCGGACGCGACGGTGAGCCGTCGGTCTGCGAATTGCTCTTCAATTACGCCGACACGCGGACGCAGGAATTCTTCATCGAGGGCAACAACCCCGGACTCCAGCTCATCGCCGATACCTACGACGTGCTTTGCAAGCATCGCGACGGCAACAACGAGGTGCGGCTGACGATCAAGGAGATCGCGGAAAAGGCGATGGCCTCGAATGACATGGGGGTCAGTTCCGCCCTTTCGCTTCTCGTGCGGAACGGTCTCATCGAACGCTTCGACATCGCCGGCCAGCGCGCGCGTGGCACCCGCGTCCTGCGGCCGGAAATCACCAGCGACAACCTCCCGCTCGACCACGACGCCCTTCTCGAAAAGGAAAAGCGCGACCGCGAGAAACTGAACGCGATGGTCGCGCTCTGCTACGCCACCGAGTGCCGCCAGCAATGGATCCTCCGCTACTTCGGCGAGGAGGACGCCGCGCCCTGCGGGAACTGCGACAATTGTTCGAACGGCACCGCGACCGAAACCCGCGCCCCCGAAGCCGAGGAACAGGCCATCGTCCGCAAGGCGCTCAGCGGCGTCGCCCGCATGTCCCGTCGCACCCGCGCCGGCTACGAGGGACGCTTCGGGAGGGCCAAGATCGCGATGATGCTCGTGGGCAGCCGCAGCCAGGAAGTGGTGAACGCGCGCCTTGACGAACTGAGCACCTATGGTCTCCTCGCCGACCTCGGTCAGGCCTACGTCCTCAATCTCCTCCGCGCCCTCCAGGACGCCGGCCTCCTCATGGTCGAGCGCGGCGAGTTCCCGCTCCTCACCCTCACCCCGCGCGGCGTCGAGGTCATGAAGGGAGCCGACGATTACCAGCTTTCGTGGCCCGATCGCGGCACGACGTCGACCGCTTCCGCGAAATCCTCGCGAAAAGGCAGCCGCTCCGCGCCCGCGCTCGACCCCGAGATCGAGGGCCTCGAATTCGATGGGGCCCTCTTCGAGAAACTCCGCGAGAAGCGCGCCGAACTCGCCGCCTCGGAAGGCAACCTCCCCGCCTACGTCATCTTCTCGAACCAGACGCTCGAATTCTTCACCCGTCTTAAGCCCACTACCGTCGAGGCCGGTCAGCGGATTCGCGGCGTCGGTCCCGCCAAAGCCGAAAAATACCTCGGCGATTTCGTCGAGGTCATCCGGGGCCATCTCGGGCTGTGAGGAATAAAGCAAACACTCGATTTCCCGTCGGCAAGGTGCTACCGGTTCCTCCATGGCACGCCTGCAATCCCTCAAGCCGGAGAAACTTTACACGCGATGTGATCCGGGAATGTTCAAGTTCCGCACGACAGCGGAGGTCCGTGATCTGAAGGGAGTGCTGGGGCAGGATCGCGCGGTGGCGGCGCTTGAATTCGGACTCGGCATCGACCGGAAGGGCTACAATCTTTTCGCCATGGGTCCGAGCGGCTCGGGTAAGCACTCGGTCGCGAGGCGCTTTCTCGACGCCGCTGCGGCGGACGCGAACCGAAACGGTGTGTTCGACTGGTGTTACGTGAACAATTTCGTCGACGCTCGGAAGCCAGCCCTCCTCCGGCTTCCCGTTGGGGTCGGCCGGAAGCTGCGTACGGACATGGATCAGCTCGCGGCCGATATCCTCACGTCGATCCCGATGATGTTCGAGAGCGACGAATACCGCGCGCGTCTGCGCGAGATCGAGGAGGAATTCACAAGCCTGGAAGACCGCCCGTTCGAGGAAATGCGTAAGCGGGCTCGAAAGCGGGACATCTCGATCATCCGCACACCGGCGGGACTCGGTATCGCTCCCCTCCACAACGGCGAGTCGCTCGATCACGAGGTCTACGAGAAACTCGACGAGGCCGAAAAGGAAAAGATCAACGAGGCCATTGAGGAGGTGAAGAAGGACCTGCAGGAGCTGGCCCGGCAAGCCCCGCGCTGGCGGCGCGAACTGTCGCAACGCATTCGGGATCTCGCCCGTGAGATCATTGCCGTCCTCGTTCACAGCCTTCTCATCGACCTACGAAAGGACTACGCTGGGACTCCGGAGGTGAATGAGTACCTCGACGCCATCGAGAAGGACGTGGTGGAAAATGCCGAGGCCTTCCGGCAGCAACAGCAGGCACAGGAGCAACCGGTGCAGGCGGCACCGACCGCTCCCGGTTTTGTCGTCCCGGCGGAGCCCGAGGGTGCCCGTGAGGTCGTCGACCGCTACCGGGTGAATGTCATCATCGACCATGGCGAGACCGAAGGCTGTCCGGTCGTCTACGAGGACAATCCAACCTATGAGAATCTTCAGGGAGCCATCGAGCACCTCACCGACATGGGAGCGCTCATCACCGATTTCACGCTTATCAAAGCGGGCTCGCTGCACAAGGCGAACGGCGGTTACCTCATGATCGCGGCAAGGCAGCTGCTCACCGAGCCCTACGCTTGGGAAGGCCTGAAGCGGGCCCTGCTCTCCGGCTGCATTCGGATCGAACCGTTGGGAAAACGCCTGAGCGTTCTCAGCACCGTCACCCTTGAACCCGAGCCGGTTCCACTGAACGTCAAGGTCGTCCTCGTCGGCGAGCGGCGGCTTTTCTATCTCCTCCAGCGCCACGATCCCGACTTCGACGAACTCTTCAAGGTCACCGTCGATTTCGAGGAAGATATCCCCCGCAGCGCTCCCAACATGCGCCGTTACGCACAGATGCTCGCTACCTTCGCGCGAGGCGAAGGATTGCTTCCCTTCAACCGCGAGGGCGTGGCCCGCGTCATCGAGTATGGCTCGCGCCTCGCGGAAGACGCGGAGAAACTCACCATCCAGATGCTCGGTATTTTCGATCTCGCGCGCGAGGCGGACTTTCTGGCGCGACAGGATAGCCGGAAGGTCATCACCGCCGAGCATGTGCGGCAAGCCCTCCAAGCCCGCGATCACCGGGCATCCCGCCTCCCCGAGCGCATGCGCGAGCGCATCCATCGCGGCACCGTGCTCCTCGACACGAAGGGCGAGAAGGTCGGACAGATAAATGCCCTCACCGTCTACCAGCTCGGCGGCTATTCCTTCGGACAACCGACCCGCGTGACCGCGCGGGCCCGGCAGGGATCGGGCAAGGTCGTCGACATCGAGCGCGAGGTGAGCCTGGGCGGCACGCTCCATTCCAAAGGCGTCCTCATTCTCTCGAGTTACCTCAGCGCAACCTTCCTCCCGAGCGATGCCCTCTCCCTGATGGCGACCCTTGTCTTCGAGCAGAACTACGGAGGCATCGATGGCGACAGCGCCTCCTCGACCGAACTCTACGCCCTCCTCTCGGCGATCTCGGAAATCCCGATCAAGCAATGTTTCGCGGTCACGGGATCCGTGAACCAGTTCGGCGAAGTGCAGGCCATTGGGGGCGTGAACGAGAAGATCGAAGGATACTTCGATGTCTGCGTCGCCGCCGGACTGACCGGCGATCAAGGCGTCCTTATTCCGGAGTCGAACGTCAAGCACCTCATGCTCAAGGATGAGGTCCGGGCGGCGGTCCGCGAGGGCAAGTTCGCGATCTATCCCATCCGCACCGTCCTCGAAGGCATCGAGCTCCTCACCGGAGTGTCCGCCGGAAAGCGGGGCAAGGACGGGAAATTTCCGGAGGATTCCGTCTACGGCAAGGCCGAGGCCCGCCTGGTTTCCTTCAATACCGTCAAGACGATCTCCACGAGCAAGGATACGAAGGAGAACACGACGAAGGCGAAGAGCCTGACCGAGCGGAAGGAGAAGAAAGCATGAGTGACCCACCGCGCCGCGTGCTCATCGCGCTCGATTCCTCGAACGAATCGTCGTCCGCGCTCGACGAGGCCGCCGAAATGGCTTCGAGGGTCAATGCCGAGCTGATAGGCATTTTCGTGGAGGACACGAACCTCCTCAATCTCGCCGGCCTGCCCTGTGCCAGCGAGGTCGGGAGCGCGACCGGCGTTTCCCGGAGCCTCAACGCGGTCGTCATCAGGCGCACGCTCAAGAGCATCGCGGAGCGCGCGCGGCTCGCCATGGCCCGGGCGGCCGAGCAGCGGCAATTGCGCTGGTCTTTCACCACGTCGAAAGGCAACCTCCTCGGCCTGCTCATCGATGCCTCCAACCCCGCGGGAACACCACTTCCCGCCGCCGATCGCGGCGGCTGGAGAGTCGCCTCGAAGCCCGCACGTTCCGTGCTCCTTCTCCACATGGGGCCCTGCACGAAGCCCGAGGGATCCGCCGTCGTACTCATCGACGCGGGTTTCGCCGTCCTTCGCAACCTCCCCACCGCCCTCGCCCTTGCCGACCAGTCCTGTACGAAGCGGACCCTCGTCGTCATTCTTTCGGATTCGCTCATCGATGCCCGGCGCCAACGCGAGCAGGTGGCCGCCATTCTAAGGAACGAAGGCGTGTCCTCTGAGATCCGCACCCTCGCGCCCCTCGCGACCGAAGCCCTTCGGAACTTTCTCGAGAACGTGGGCTGCGGCGCGCTCGTCGTCGGCGGCTCCGGTCTTTTTCCCGATGCCAACGACTTCACCACGCTCGTCGAAAACACGCGTTTCCCGATCTTTGTGATCCGCTAGGAAAAGGAGGGATGGAGGGACGGCCCGCTCGATCAGGCAGGTCTTCGCCGCCGTCAGCCAAGCGCCACCTTGAGCGCATCGCCGACCACCTCAACCGTTTCCTCGATGTCGTTCAATCCGTGGGCCGTGCAAAGGAAGCCCGTCTCATAGGGCGAAGGGGCGAAATAGACCCCCCGTGACAGACAATGATGGAAGTATCTCCGGAAGGCCTCTATGTCGGAGCGTTTCGCCGATTCAAGATCCGTGACCGGTTCCTCGTTGAAGAAAAGGCAGAACATCGAGCCCTGCCGGTGGAACGTGAAATTCCTTCCGATGGAGGCGATCGCCGCGCGGACACCTGCCTCGAATTGGGCCCCGAGCGATTCCAGGGTGGCCCAGCCGCCCTGCTTTTCCAGTGCCTTCAATTGCGCCAGGCCAGCAGCCATGGCGAGAGGATTGCCGGAAAGCGTGCCGGCCTGGTAGACTGGCCCGTCCGGAGCAAGGCAATCCATGATCTCGGCCCGACCACCGAAGGCACCGACCGGCAGACCCCCGCCAATGACCTTGCCAAGGGCCGTCAGATCGGGCGTGATGCCCGTCAATTCCTGCATCCCTCCCCGGGCCACGCGGAAGCCAGTCATCACTTCGTCGAAGATGAGCAGCGCGCCATGCTTCACCGTGATGTCCCTGAGAAACCGGAGGAACCCATCCTGTGCCGGAATCAGTCCCGCGTTGGCCGGGAGCGGCTCGAGGATGACGGCGGCAATGGAATCGCCATCCTTGCGGAAGGCCGCCTCGACGGCGCCCGGATCATTGAATGGCAGCGCAATCGTGAGTTCCGCGAACTCCGCCGGAATGCCCGCGCTGTCCGGCTGCCCGTGGGTCAAGGCCCCGCTACCGGCGGCGACGAGCAGCGAGTCGACATGCCCGTGATAGCAGCCTTCGAACTTGATGATCCGCTTCCGTCCGGTGAAGCCCCGCGCGAGGCGGATCGCTGACATCGTGGCCTCGGTTCCACTGTTGACCATACGTACTTTTTCCACCGAAGGAACCCACTCCACAATGAGCCTTGCCATCTCGACCTCGTAGGGATTCGGAATCCCGAAGCTCACCCCATCCTTCGCCGCGTTGTGGACGGCCTCGATGACTTGCTGCGGCGCGTGACCCAGAATGGCCGGACCCCAGGTCCCCACGTAATCGATCATCATCCGGTCATCGACATCCCAGATCCTGCAGCCTTTCGCCCTGCGCACGAAGAAGGGCTCTCCGCCCACATTGCGGAAAGCGCGGACGGGCGAGTTTACTCCGCCGGGAATGACCTGCTTCGCGGCTTCGAAGAGTTTGGAGGAGAGGGTTCTGGTTTCGCTGGGACGGCTCATGATTGAATCCCCACTCATACGGCATCGGACGGGCGCCGAAAGCAAAAAATGGAGTCGCTGTCATCGCCGGAACTCGCTAATCTCTCCAGCATCATGAAATCCCCCATCCTCCGCGCGTCCGCCGTCGCCTTCCTTTTCCTCGCCCCGGTTCCCGCCCGCGCCGCCGATTCGCCGACCCTCGAACCGGGAGCGACGGCTCCGGATTTCTCACTTCCCGGCATCGACGATCACACCTATTCGCTCGCCGATTTCGCCGACAAGGACGTGCTCGCCCTTCTCTTCACCTGCAACCACTGCCCGACTGCCCAGGCCTACGAGGAACGGGTGAAGCGGATCGTGTCCGATTTCGGCAAGCGCAGTTTTGCCCTCGTCGCCATCTCTCCGAACGATCCCGAGGCCGTCCGCCTCGACGAACTCGGATACTCCGTCCACGGGGACAGCTTCGAGGACATGAAGGCCCACGCCGCGCTCAACGGCTTCAATTTCCCCTACCTCTATGACGGCGCCACCCAGACGACGGCCCGCGCCTACGGAGTCGTCGCCACGCCCCACCTCTACGTCTTCGACCGCGAGCGCGTGCTCCGCTACGTGGGCGGCATCGATGATTCCGAGAACGGCAAGGACATCAAGAACCACTACGCGCGCGATGCCATCGAGGCCCTGCTCGCGGGCCAGGAGCCGCCGGTCGCGAAATCCCGCGTCTTCGGATGTTCGACAAAATGGGCGGAGAAGCGCGGTGGTGGCGCCAAATCCGACGAGGCCTGGGCCGCCCTGCCCGTGACGATGGAAACCCTCGACGCCGAGCTCGCGAAGTCCCTGGCCGCGAACAAGACCGAACAGCTCCGCCTCATCAACGTATGGGCGACCTGGTGCGGGCCCTGCGTGGCCGAGTTTCCGGAACTGGTGAAGACTTACCGCCGCTACGAGAAACGCGGGCTTGAGCTCGTCACCATCAGCCTCGACGCGCCCGGGGACGGGAAAAAGGCCCTCGCCTTCCTCCAGCGCGAGCACGCCGGAACGGGGCCGGTCACGGCCGATTCGCTCAACGCGGAAGGCCGCACGACCAACAACTACCACTTCACCGGTACCGACAAGAACGCCCTCGCCGAAGCCCTGGATCCCGAGTGGCGGGGACCCGTCCCGCACACCCTCCTTGTCGCTCCGGGAGGAAAGGTGCTCTACCGCAAGACAGGCGAGATCGACCCCGTGGAATTGCGCGAGGCCATCGTCGGCTCTCTCGGGCGCACTTACTGACTTCCCCTCGCCGCCGCGGCTTCGGCTTCGCGGAGCATCTCCGCACGCTTCGGATTCTCCGGTTCGATCTCGCGGGCACGCCGCAAGGGAGCAAGCGCCTCGGCAGGTCGCCCGAGGCGCAGGAGGACAAGGCCGAGATTCCCCTGCACCGCCGCCTCTTCCGGATAGGCCTCAACGGCTCGCTGAAAGTAACCGAGTGCCTCGGGATAGATCCGCGCTCGGAGTGCCAGCATCCCGAGCGCGTTGAGGGCGGCGAAATGACGGGGATCGCGCGCGACGGCCCCCTGGAAGGCGTCGCGCCCTTTCTCCGCCTGCCCGGCACGCACCTGGATCATTCCTTTCAGGTAGTAGGCTTCGGCCGCCCCCGCGTTGTCGAGCCGGATGGCCTCGTCGAGCTGCGAGCCAGCCTCGGCTTCGCGCCCGAGCGCCATGAGAACCTTCCCGAATTCCGTGCGCGCGCCGGCGTCGGCGGGATCCCCCGCGATTTGCCGCTCGAGTTGCTCGACACGTTTTCGGAGGGCGAAGCCGCCGTAGTCGCGATTGAGCGTTTCATAGTCGGCCCGCGTCGAGGGCAGGACCTGGAGCCAGAGTTCCCCCATCTCATCCGTCGTATTCGGACCGAATACGACCCGTTTCGGTGGCAGGTTGGGATTCAGTGGATTCTCCGCCGAGTTGTCATAGACGAAATGCTGGCGCAGGACGCTGCCCTTTGGCAAATCAACCGGCACTTCGAAACGATAGTCGCCCTGCCAGTTGAAATCCCAGCGGTCGATGCGCAGCAACCAGCGGCGGCTTCCGTCCGGAAGATCGGCGAAGGCCCGCATCTCCCGCGCGAGGTAATGGGCATGGGGGATGAGTCCGAAGACCTTGACGTCCACCGGCAGGCGGTAACTCGAATCCAAGACATAGTTTTTTTCTCCGGCGGGAATGTCGATGGTGGAGGAAGCGAGAACGAGCTTGTAGGGCGCCCGCTTTGGTGGTTCGTCGGTGAAGAAAAGGCCGACCCTGGCCTGGATCTCCTCCGGTTTCCCCGAAGGCCTCAGGTGCGTCTGCACGACCAGACGCGTCCCGACCGGCAGACGCCAGCTCATTCCTTCGGGAACGAAGGAGGCCCGCTTTCCCGGCTGCCAGCTCACGAACTGTCCCCCTGGACTGCGCGCGTCGGACCCGGTGTCCATTCCCTCGAAACCCGGCCCCGGATCGGCCGCGTCCAACGCCACCGAACCGCCATGATCGTCGACGAGCACAAAGGCGTGATGGACGATCCGCGGATTTCCCGGGCGGAATTCTACTCCCCGGACGAAACGCGCCCGGTCGACGGGAACGGGCAGGACGAAGTTCCGGTAAACATCGCGCCCGTCGGCGGGAAGGGTGAAGGACTCGGGCATGGTGACGATCAGATCCGGCTTGCCGAGTTGCCAACCCTCGATGAATTCCGGAGCAGGCGGGGTTTCCTTCGGATCGCCCTCCGGCGCGCCCTGTTCGTGCCAGCGTTGGAAAAGCGCGATTTCCTCCACGCTCAGCCGCCGCTCGCCCACGAATTTCCCATAGCCCTCGACCGGAAGCCACGGCGGCATGAAACGACGCTCCGTGACCTCGGCGATCTGCTTCGCGTGCTTCCGCGCGTCCTCGTAGGTGAGGAGGGAGAAGGGTGCCGATTCACCCGGACGATGGCAGACGCTGCAGTTCGCGAAAACGACGGGAGCGATGTCACGGGCGAAAGTCGGTTGCTCCGGCACCGTGGCCAGCGCCGCCACACGTTCGCCCTTCGGTTTCCCTTCCGAAGCTTCGCGATCACAGGACGCGAGTGCGAGGACGGTCACGACGAGGCTGGGGACACGCGAAGTCATCATTCCGCTTCGAAATCGCCCTGGGTCCGCCCCCCGGTCGGATCGCGCCGGATGGCAGTTGGTTCTGTGATTCTGCGTTCCATCTCCAGACGGTTACGCGAAATCCCTGGAAACGGAAAGCGGCGATTCGTCAGACGGAGCGGCGCACCGGCGAAAGCCCATGCCCGTTTCAGCCGCGGTCTCCACCCGACGGAAGCACCACTCCGCGCACCAGAGGAAACCTGGGAAGTTTCTCGATGTCCAGGTCCCTCATGTGCGTCCAGTCCAGATCCCAGGGGCGCAGGGCGATCCGCACCCTGTCGAGGTTCCAGAAGAAAATGCCCCCGGTTTGTCCGGCGGTGACCATAATCAGTCCCGTGGGGTCGAAGCAGAGGGGCGATTCGCGGTCGAAATCTGGACGGGAGACCAAGGTGAGGGTTTTGGGATCGTAAACCCGCAACTCCGCCCGCCCGTAAGCGAGCGAGAATGCCGTTTGGCGGGGGCTGAAGCTCATCGAAGCCGGAATTCCCCCCATCCTGCCGCCAAGGCCGCTCGCGATCGGCTGCCGCAAGGGATCGGCATCCCAGGTCCCGGTTCTCCAGAAACGATAGCTCTCCGTGTCGCCGGTGACGAGCCACAGAACCTTGTCCTTCTCTTCGGGCTCGCCCTCTTCTTTTCTTTCCTGGGAGAATGCGACCTTGGCACCTCCCGATGTGGGAAGGTCGGCCACCCGGACGGCATCCGGAAGCGACCACACCCGGACCCCCGTGCCCACGCGCGTCCCGGCAGCAAGCCAGCGCCCGTCGCGGCTGATCGCGCAGTAAGCGAAGCCTTCCGTACCCTCGAGACGCCTCGGGACTTCTCTCCCCTTCACGTCCACCAGCCAGATCGCCGCCTCCGCGTCGGCAGGCTCGTTCGCCCGCGCCGCCATGGCAAGCCGCGCCCCGTCCGGAAAAAAGGCGATCTCGCCGCAGGAACGAAAGGCCCCGACCTCCACCGGGGCCCCAAAGGTCACTTCAACGGTACCCTCGCGATTCGACCGCAGCTCCATTGACCATCGAAAGAGGCCGTCTTCGGAACCCACGTAAAGCGCGTCGTCGGAAAAACCGAGGCCGCGCGCCCCACTCGTGGGGATGAACCCGAGGTGGCGACCCTCCCGGTTCCAGAGCCGGACACCGTCATCTCCACACGAGGCCATCAGGGTTCCCTGTTTGTGCCAGACGCCGGCAAAGACGCCGACCCTGCCGATGGCTCCGCGATTGCGCGGATTGACGTGCCGACGTCCCCGATAGCACACCTCACCGGACGCCACCTCCAGCACCGTCAGTGTTTCTCTCTCCTCGAGAATGCCGAGCCGTGCACCGTCCTTGGAGAAGACCAGGCTGCTCCCACCTCCGGAATGCCAGCTCAGGGGCATTCCCTGAAAGGGATCCCAGAGACGCACCGTGCCATCGAGGGCCTGCGAGGCGAGCAAACGCCCATCGGGACTCCACGCCACCGCATCCGGCACTGCGGTGTGACCCTTCAGTTCCAACGGCGCGCTGGCCCATTCCCCTTCCGGCCAGACCCGCAAGATTCCGTCCCCGCCGCACACCGCGAGAGAATCCTCGTACGGACTCCAGGCCACGGCTCCGGGATCCGGACAATCGAGTGTCGCGAGAACGTCTCCGTTCCCCGCATCCAGGACTTCCACGCTCCATCCCTGCGACTCCATCCCCTGCAGGCTCACGGCCAGCAAAGCCCCCTTCGAGTTCACGCGGACGGAGTGGGGAACGCCCGGGACGGCAAACGAGACCATTTCGCCCGTGCCGACATCCGTGACCTCCAGGGTCATCCCCTCCCGACCGATCACGCAGCGCTTTCCATCCGGGAAGAAATCGAAGGCCCGGTTCACAACCGCGCCGACATCGCGGAAGGAAGCGCTTCCATCAAGCGTCCAAAGCCTCAGACTCCCTTCCGCTCCGTAGGCGACCGCGAGGCGAGTTCCGTCGGGACTGAAATCCAGCACCGTCCCTACCGCCTTCGCGTTCCCGGGCAATTCCTCCAGCACGCTCAGATCCGGAAAGGCGTGGATGGCAATCCTGCCATCCGCCGCCGTTGTGGCGTAGCGTTCCAGCGTCCGATCCGAGACCACCATCCCGCGGAATCCCGGGGCTTGCACCCACGATTTCGCGGGATGCATGTCCACGAGGGCGAGGCAGGCGATCGTTTCATCCCTCAAGGGATTCTGCGTCGCCGTACGATCTTCCTCCGACGAGAAGTTCGTCGCTTCCTCCAGGGCGGCGAAAGCGAGAAAACGGCGAGCCTCTTTGCCGCCGTTCCGCAGGGCTCCGGCCTCCGCAAGTCGCGCGGCCGCCGTCTCCCTGCGGGCGCGGCTCTCCGCGTCTTCGGCCTTCTTCCGTTCCTCGCGCGCGATCTTTGTTTCTTTCTGGGCGTGAAAGTAAAGCAATGTCATGCCAATCGCCGCCGCGATAATCACGATGCTGATAACCGCCGTCCACACGACCGCGGCCCGGTTTCGCCGGGCGAATTTGGCGAAGCGATAAAGGGTCGAGGGAGGAGACGCCGATACCGGCTCGTTAATGAGGAAGCGCCGGATATCCATCGCCAGACCATTGACGGTCTGGTAGCGCCGGCTGCGTTCCTTCTCGACCGCCTGCATGACGATCCAGTCCAGATCCCGGGCGAGCGGGCCGTCAGAGCATCGCGCGGGCTCGACGCGCGGCGAAGACTGGAGGAGTTGCTGTCGCGAAAGCGCGATCCGGGCGCTCGGCTTGAGAGCTTCCTCCGTCAGAATCATCCGCTGCAATTCGGCGTGGCCCGCCTTGCGGAGGGCCTTCGGATCAAGCGGGGTCACCCCGGTGAGCAATTCGTAGAGAATGACGCCGAGCGAATAGATGTCACTGCGCGTGTCGATGTCCAATACCTTCACCTCCGCCTGCTCGGGGCTCATGTACTGCGGCGTGCCTATGAGACGTCCGAAAGCGGTGTGCAGCGTCTTCTCGGTCAGTTCCATCGACACGGCCTTGGCAATGCCGAAGTCGATGACCTTGATGACCGGTTTGCCGTCGTGCTCGAAGACGAGGATGTTCGAGGGTTTGAGATCCCGGTGGATAATGCCCTTCTGGTGGGCGTGCTGCACCGCCGCCGCCACGACCAGAAAAAGTTCAAGACGCGCGCGCGTCTTCAATCGATGGTCGTCGCAGTATTTCGTCAGCGGGATTCCGTCCACCAGCTCCATGACGAAATAGGGACGCCCGCTCGCGGTCGTGCCCCCGTCAAAGACGCGCGCGATGTTCGGATGATCCATCATGGCGAGCGCCTGCCGTTCGGCCTCGAAGCGGGCCACGACTTCCCGCGTGTCCATGCCCGGCTTGATCACCTTCAGCGCGACCTTCCGCCGCACCGGTTCGGTCTGCTGCGCGAGATAGACGATGCCGAACCCTCCCTCGCCGATTTCACAAAGGAGCTTGTACCGGTCGATCAGACTGCCGAGTTCCTCCCGCGGAACCACCTCGCGGATCTCCGTTTCCCCTTCGGCGGAAACCGGCTCTCCGAGGGCAAGCCTTAGCAGGCAAAGTGGACACCGTTCGGGCGAAACGCCTTCGGGGAGATCCTGGTTGCAGACAGGACAGGTGATGGTTCCGCTCATGACCGTGACTCAGGCTTGGCTCGTCAGGGCAAAGCTACGTCAATAAGAGATTACTGGTTTCACGGGTGGCATGTCGAGTTCTATCTGATCCGGGGGAAGCGGAGGATCGTCCCGTTCGAAGGTGTCGAACAGCCCCACCGTGCCACGGATGCCATTTCATGGAAAAACGGGACTCCCCCCCTTGCATCCGAAAACACGCGTTCAGGTTACTGAGGAATCCGAAAAACTCCGGCGCGGTCGTTCCGGCGCTCTCAGTTCGCTCTTGCCTCTTGAAGTAGATATCCCTAGTCTACTCGAAATGAACGACCCTCCGGAGTCACCGCGCACGAGTTCGGGCCCCTTTCCCCCCACGCGGTGGAGTGTCGTCATCCGAGCCCGTGGCGAGGGACGCGAGGCCCGCCACGCGCTCGACGAACTCTGCGGCGTCTACTGGCCCGCCGTCTACAGCTTCCTCCGCCGCAAGGGCAAGTCCCCCGCCGACGCCGAGGATCTCACCCAAGGGTTCTTCGCGGAACTGCTCGCGCGCGGGTCGCTGGAGGACGTGGCCGAGGAAAAGGGCCGCCTCCGCACCTTCCTCCTCAAGGCGGCGACCCGCCACATGATCAATCAGTACCAGAAGGCCAGCGCCGTCAAACGAGGCGGCGGGGTCTTACCCCTCTCGCTGGATTTCGAATCGGCCGAGAACCGCTTCGTTCGCGAACCCGGCCACAAGATTACTCCCGAACACGAGTTCGAGAGACAATGGGCCCTGCGGCTCCTCGATCATGCGCTGGATCAGGTGCGCTTCGACGCGGAGGCCCATGACCGCGGCCCCCTGTTCGACGACTTGAAGGGCCTCGTCAACCTCGACGCCGTCACCGCCCCCTACGGCGAGATCGCCGCCCGCCACGGCATGACCGAGGGCGCCGTCAAGGCCGCCGCCCATCGCCTTCGCCAGCAGTTCCGCTGCGCCCTCCGCGACGCCATCGCCGAGACCGTCGCCGACGAAAAGGACATCGACGACGAGATTCGCCATCTCTTCGCCGTCTTCGAGCAACCCTGAAGGGCCGTTTCCCTCCTCCTTCGCCCGCAATTCACATGGCGACCGGGCGCGCTACGGCCTCGCCGCCAGGTAACCGGTTCGTCCGTCACGCCCCGGAATTGCCACCACTCCGCTCAAAGGCTTGCTTTCTTTCGCCGATTCGTGAAAGGATCGTCATGGCTTGAGCTCACTTTCACCTTCCCCCTTCAGTCGAACCTTGTTGCTTCCCCTCGCCGCATGCCTCGCCTGCGCGTTACCTCGCGTTGGTCCAGCGCAACAGGCACCTCCGTCTCTCGAACGCCAAACCCTGGCCTCACCTTCCTCCGGAGGCGGAAAATTCGTTTTAGCCGAGGGCAGATCACTCGGTCTCGATTTCACCAGCATCGTCGATGACACACATCCGAACCGACTCCTTTACCTCGCAACCCTCGCCTGTGGTGGCGTTGCCATCGGAGACGTGGACGGCGACGGGCGTCCGGATGTCTTTCTCGCCGGGGGGGCCGGTCCGAACAAGCTCTTCCGGAACGTCGCCCCGCCAGGCGAAATACGATTCGAGGACATCACCGCGCGAAGCCCGGGTCTCGATGGCGCAGATCTCTGGGCGGGAGGCGCGACCCTCGGGGACGTGGACGCCGACGGTGACCTGGACCTGTATCTCTGCCATTTCGATGCCCCGAATGCCTTGTTCCTCAATGACGGCGCGGGTCACTTTGAAGAGCAAGGCGTGCCCTGGGGTTGTGCCCTGACCGACGCCAGCCACTCCGCCGCCTTCTGCGACTACGACCGTGACGGCGATCTCGACCTCTATGTCCTCACCAACCGGTACGAGGACGAGGCCGGATACCGCGGCGCCGAAGCCCTTGCCTCCCGAAACGGAAAGCCCGTCATCCGGCCCGAATTCGAGAAATACTACGACTTCTGGTACAAGGACGCCGAACACTGGGGAGTCGATCGGGCCGGGCGCGCCGACTACCTGCTGCGCAACGACGGCGGAAAATTCACCGACGTGACGGGCGCAGCGGGAATCAAGGGACGAGGCGAGGGAAACTCGCTGACGTGGTGGGATTTCGACAATGACGGCTGGGTCGACCTGTATGTCGCGAACGATTTCATCACGCCCGACTGCCTCTACCGGAACAACCATGACGGAACTTTCACCGACGTTCTGGGCGATCGTGTGCCCCACACAAGCTGGTTCTCGATGGGAGCCGATTTTGGCGATGTGAACAATGACGGCTGGATGGACCTTTTGGTCGCCGACATGTCGGCGACGAACCACTTCAAGCAAAAGACGACGATGGGCGCGATGGGCGGCGATATTCTGAACCGGGCCCTCGGATCGAAGCCGCCGCAGTTCATGCGCAATGCCTTTCTCATCAATACCGGGACCGACCGATTCCTCGAGGGCGCGTTCAGTTCCGGAATCGCAAGGTCGGATTGGACCTGGTCCGTGCAATGCGCCGATTTCGACAGTGACGGTCTCCTCGATTTCTTTGTCACGAACGGAACAGTGCGGGAACTGATGAATTCGGATCGCATGCTCACGCCCGAGATGCTGGCCAAGGCCCCCGAATGGGAATACGTGAAGAAGTTTCCCCCCCGTCTTGAAAAAAACCGCCTCTTTCGCAATGCCGGCGCGCTCCATTTCGACGATATCTCCGATACCTGGGGCTTCCAAAGCAACACCGCCAGTTATGGTGCCGCCCGGGGCGATCTCGATGGGGACGGGGATTGGGATCTCGTCATCGTGGATGCGGAGGCGCAGGTGAAGATCGCTCGAAATAATCTGCGTGGCGGGGAAAGGATGATTGTTGAACTCAGGGGGACCCGCTCGAACCGCTTCGGTACCGGCGCGCGCATCGAACTTGAAGCCGGCGGGGTGAAACAAATCCGCGAGGTCCAACCCACCCGCGGTTATCTCAGCGGCAACGAACCGGTCGAACATTTCGGACTTGGCAAAGAGAAGCGGGCCGCGCGCCTTCGGGTGACGTGGCCATCCGGAACCGTACAGGAATTCCACGATCTCGATGCCGGTTTCCGCTATCGGATCACCGAGTCCTTGACGGGTGAAAGGGAGCAGGCAGCGCCTGCGGAGGCGCTCCCTCTCTTTGTTCCCATTGATCTTTCCCTGCCCAAGCATCGCGAAATCCCCTTCGATGACTTCGCCCGCCAGCCGCTCCTGCCCAACAAGCTCTCGCAACTCGGCGGAGCCTTGGCGTGGGGCGATGTCGACGGCGATGGCGATGACGATCTCTTTCTGGGAGGTGCGGCCGGGCAGCCCGGAGAACTGCGCCTCAACGAAGGGGGCGGCGTGTTCGAAGCGCAATGGATCGATGCCTTCGCCGAGGACAAGGCGCGCGAGGATATGGGTGCGGTCTTCTTCGACTCCGATGGCGATGGCGACCTCGACCTTTATGTTGCGAGCGGCAGCTACGAATTCGAACGAGACGCTGCGGAGCTAGCGGATCGCCTCTATCTCAACGATGGAAGCGGCGGGTACACCCGTGCGGAAGCCGGGACGCTGCCCGACATCCGCGAGAGCTCCGGGCCCGTCGCGGCCGCGGACTTCGATCGCGACGGCGACCTCGATCTTTTCGTCGGGGGGCGCGTCGTTCCAGGCCAGTATCCCCTCAGCCCCCGCAGTGTCCTGCTACGGAATGAGAAAGGTGCCTTTGCGGACACGGCGGACAGACTTTCCGGTTTCGCCGACCAGGGGATGGTTACCGGAGCGCTCTGGTCGGATGCGAATGGAGATGGTTGGATCGATCTCCTCGTCACCCTCGAATGGGGACCCGTTCGTCTCTGGCTGAATGAGGGCGGCAGCCTGCGCGATGCCACCGACGACGCCGGTCTTGGCGACCGCTTGGGCTGGTGGAACGGAGTCGCGGCCGGTGATGTCGATGGTGACGGTGATCTGGACTACGTCATCACCAATTTCGGCCATAACACGAAATACCATACCGATGCCAAGCATCCCCTGCAGCTCTTCTACGGTGATTTTCGAAAGGACGGCGACCTGCAGCTCATCGAAGCCGAGTACGAGGGCGGCACGCTTTTTCCCGTACGTGGGAGAAGCTGCTCCACCCGCGCCATTCCGAACCTCGCGGAGAAATTCAATACCTACCGTGACTTCGCCAGCGCCTCGCTCTCCGAAATCTACACCCCGGAACTTCTTGGGAAATCCCACCATTTCTCGATCAATACCCTGGAGACCGGTATTCTGGTCAACGACGGTTCGGGCAAATTCTCTTTCAAGGCCCTGCCCCCTCTCGCACAGATCGCGCCCTGTTTCGGCGTTGTCGTCTCCGATCTGGACGGCGATGGCAAGGCCGACATTCTCCTTGCCCAGAATTTCCACTCGCCACAATCCGAAACGGCTCCCTTCGACGGCGGGCTCGGCCTCCTAATGCGAGGAGACGGCAAAGGCGCTTTCACGGAAATCTGGCCGAAGCAAAGCGGCATCCTCGTCCCCGGCGATGCCAAGGCCCTCACCGTGGCCGACCTCAATGGCGACGCTCGTCCCGACCTTGTCTTCGGCCGGAACGACGATGCCCCCCTCGCCTTCCTCGCCACCCCGGCCGGGCTCGAACATTTCCTGACCCTTCGGCTCATCGGACCGCGGGGAAATCCCTCGGCCATTGGAGCCCGCGTGACCGTGACACGCGGCGACGCCGATTGCGAGGTGCGCGAGGTGCGCGAGGTCGCCGCCGGTTCCGGTTACCTCAGCCAGTCCGGCGGCCTCCTCTCCTTCGGCCTTGGTGACGAGGAAAAGGTGCGGGAAGTCCTGGTGCGCTGGCCCGACGGGAGTTCGGCGCATTACGGCGATCCCTGGAAAAACGGAGACAACGCGAAGATCGTCCATCCGTCCCTTCAAACCTCGGAGTCCCCATGAAACCTCTCGTTGTCCTCGCGCTGCTGATCGCGCTCACCCCCTTCGTTTCAGGGGCATTCCGCATGCCCGCCGCCGAGGAATTGCCGGAACCTACCGAAGCCGTGAGAAACGCGCTCACCGCCATCCGCGAAGGCAGATCCTCGGAGGCGGTGACGCTTCTCCGTACCGCCACCGAGAAAAATGACGCGGGCGCCCGCTTCGTTCTCGGTCTCTGCCTTCTCCAGGGGGAGGGCGTCCCCGCGTCTGTCAACGACGCACGCCAGGCACTGGTTGCCGCCGCCGAGGCGGGACAACCCGGCGCCCTCCTTACCCTTGGCCTTCTGCACGAAGCCGGCACGTTCGGCGTCCGGGATGCCGTCACGGCGCGTGCGTTCTACGAGAAGGCCGACAAACTGAAAGTGCCCGAATCCCGCTACCGGCTCGGGCGGATTTATCAATACGGGCTCGGCGTCGAAGCCAACCCCGACCGGGCGGTATTCTATTACCGGAAAGGAGCCGCGCAAGGTCATCCCGCGAGCCTCTACTCGATGGGACAATGCCTCGCCGACGGCTTCGGCCTCGAAAAGAACGAGGAAGAGGCGCGCGAATGGTTCCAGAAAGCGGCCGATCTCAACTACGCGCCAGCCTTTACGAGCCTCGCGGATTTGACAGAAAAGGGTCTCGGCGGACTCGCCAAGGATTCCCCGAAGGCATTCGCGTTTCTCCTGCGTGCCGGCGAACTGGGAGACCCGAACGCGCAGAACCGCCTTGGGGTGTGGTACCGTTCGGGCCAGGCTCCCGCGCCCCGTGACAACGTGGCCGCCGCCGCGTGGTTCGTCCGCGCTGCCGACGCAGGGCTTCCCGCCGCCAGCGTGAACCTCGGACTGATGTACGAGGAAGGCACCGTCATCCAACGCGACGATACCGCCGCCGCGCGGCTCTACCAATCGGCGGCGAAAGCGGGTCATCCGCTCGGCATGTTCTTCCTCGCCCGCATGCTCGAGGAGGGACGAGGGGTCAATCCGGATTCTGTCACCGCTTACGTTCTGTATGCCCGCGCCGCCCCGTTTCATCCCCCCGCCATCGAGGCCCGCGACAAACTCGCGAAATCGCTCACCGCCTCACAACGTGCCGAAGCAGAAGAAACTCTCGCCCAATCAGCTTCCGTTCCTCCTGCAAATTGAGCGTGACGACGGCGGACGCGGCAAGATAGTATCAATCCCATGAAACCCTCCGCCTCGCTTTTCGCCGCTCTCGCCCTGCTTCTCTCTCCACGTGCCCTTCAAGCGCAGGACACCGCCGCCGCAAGCGACTTCACCTCGACCACCATCGCCCTCGGCTGCGTCGTCTCTGACATCGAAGCCGCCGTGAAGTTCTACACCGAGGCCATCGGCTTCACGGAAGTCCCGGGGTTTTCCGTCGACGCCGACTTCGCCACCGCCGCCGGACTTACCGACAACAAGCCGCTCGACATCCGCGTTCTCGTCCTCGGCGAGGGCAAGACGGCGACCCAACTGAAACTCATGCAGACCACCGGCGAGCACAAGAAGAGCGACAACACCCACATCGACACCGAACTCGGCTTCAGCTACCTCACCATCATGGTCAAGAGCACCGACGCTGCCCTTGCCCGCCTCGCCAAGGCAGGAGTAAAGCCTGTCGCCAAGGGTCCGGTCGCAATCCCCCGGAACGACGCTCTCGCGCTGACCATCGTCCGCGATCCCGACGGCAACCTCGTCGAACTCGTGGGGCCGAAAGCGGTGGCCAAGGAATAGGCGGAACACGCCGTTCGAGGAAATTCCCGCGCCGGTGCCGCGGGGAGGGAAATGTTACAGGGTTGTAACCTTAGGTTCATTGTGGGTACAGGCCGAACTCCCGAAGGTAGCGGGAGAATTCGAGAAGCCCGGACGGATTGGCCGTTGGGTTTCCGAGCAACCCAATACCCTAGATTACCATGAACTACCATTCCTTGATCACCAAAGCCGCCGCGAGTCTGATCGCGACAGGCTCCCTCGCCCTCGGCCCGTCCGCCTTCGCCGGCGTCGATGCCGAACTGCCGAAGTACGAGAAAACGAGCGGCATCTCCGGCACGCTGAATGCCATTGGTTCCGATACACTGAACAACCTGATGGCCCTCTGGTCGGACGGCTTCAAGGCCGTCTACCCCAACGTCAACTTCCAGGTCGAGGGCAAGGGCTCGTCGACGGCCCCACCCGCCCTGATTGAGGGCACGGCCCAGCTCGGGCCGATGAGCCGCGCGATGAAGAAGGAGGAGATCGACCTCTTCGAGAAGAAATTCGGCTACAAGCCGACCGAGATCAAGGTCGCCGTCGACGCCCTCGCCGTCTTCGTCCACAAGGACAACCCGATCGAGGGGATGACCCTCGAGCAAGTGGACGGCATGTTCTCCTCCACCCTCAAGCTCGGCGGCAAGGCCATCGAGACTTGGGGCGACGCCGGCCTCACTGGCGAGTGGGCCTCCCGCCCGGTCAGCCTCTATGGCCGCAACAGCGCCTCCGGCACCTACGGCTATTTCCAGGAAGTCGCCCTCGGTAAGGGCGACTACAAGGCCTCCGTCAAGGAGCAACCGGGATCGTCCGCCGTCGTCCAGGGCATCGCTTCCGACAAGTTCGGTATCGGCTACTCCGGCATCGGCTACAAGACCTCCGGCGTGAAGATCGTCCCGCTCGGCACCGAGCCCGGGAAGTACTTCGACGCCACCTCGGAGAACGCGCTCAGCGGCGACTACCCGCTGGCCCGCTTCCTCTACATCTACATCAACAAGAAGCCCGGCGCGCCCATCGAGAAATTGACCGCCGAGTTCCTCAAGTTCATCGAAAGCCAGTCCGGCCAGGAAATCGTCGTCAAGGATGGTTACTTCTCGCTTCCCGCCTCGGTTGTGCAGGAGCAGCAGGCCGCCCTTCACGCGAAGTAAGCGTCCACGCTTCGCTTTGCGGGGAAGCGGCCGCCCTCCGGTCGCGTCCCCGCATCCCTCTCTACCTCTCTGCCTTCGGATCCCCTCTGATGTCCGAACCCTCCCCGCGCAAGCAGGTTCCCGAGCGCTTCCAGGTCTCGAAGGGCACCCTGCGCCTCGATACCTTCATGACCCACGGCATCCGCGTTGGCGGCGTCGGGATCATCATCGCCGTCTTCGGCATCTTCTTCTTCATCCTCGCCCAAGTCTTCCCGCTCTTCCGCAGCGCCCGGGTCGAACCGCTCCGCACCGTCGAGATCAACGGCTCGGTCCCGAAAGTCCTCGGCCTCGACGAATGGGCCGAGCTTCCCTTCACCTACGATGGCGGCGAGAGCGTCGTCTTCACCAATGTCCATAACGGCGGGGGCAA
>JAHEDC010000391.1 GCA_024641425.1 Verrucomicrobiales bacterium
TGCGTGATGAGGGCTTGCACCCGCGCGGGAGCCTCCTTGCGGTAGGGCGAAAACGACATGTCGTTCTCACCGACGTGATAGAAGATGCCGGCGAGTTCGACCTCGTGGCCCTTGGCCTCCAGTTCGGCGATGCTCTCGCGGATGAAGGCGATGAACTTCGGGTAGAGATTCCTCGACTTGGCCTCGCTGCCCTCGGGCGTCCAATCAATGATCTGCGATCCGCTGTGCGTGAACTTGGCGATGGCGATGCCGCCTGGAAGTTTCGCTTCGAGCGTGCGCCCGAAACTCAGCTCCGGGCCGAAGGTGTCGTAGCAACCGGAAGGAGCGAGCGGCTCCCAGCCGTCGGAAACCTTGTAGCCGCCGCCGAGGCTGTACTTGTAAGCGATGTGGGCGTTATCCTCGACGAGCGCCGGATCGAGGGCCCGGAGCTCCTGCACGAAGGCGCGCTCGCCCTCCATGTTGCGATGTCCGGCGAGGACGAAGAGCCTCACCTTGCCGCCCTGCTCGTAGGGCCATTTCGCGAGCGGCCGCTTCGTCTCCTTCGCCTTGCCGATCGTCCGAAGGTAGGCGTCGGCGTAGTTCTCCCCGTGCTCGAGCTGGCCGAGCGTGCCGTAGTGGTAGTGCAGGCCGACGCCGCCGCCGATCTCGACCCCGACATGGGACGTCGGGACGTATTCCGCCAACGGGTCCGCGGCCGCGACCGCCTTCTGCCCTTCGCTGATCGCGAACATCCGCGGGCGCAGGTCCATGCCCCAGATCGTCTTCGTGCACAGTTCGCCGATATAGAACTTCAACTCCGGGGTCTTCAGGTCACGCCGCCAGCTCGCGAGGAAATTCGCCAGATTCTTTCCATAGTTCGCCATGTAGTCCTCGTTGAACATGTCATTCTCGCCCTGGTGCCATAGGAAGCCCTCGATACGGTAGGGAATCCCTTCCGCATCGAACTCGGCCAGCGCGGTGCGCACCAGCCCCAGGGCCAGCGGATACATCTCGAAGCCCTCCGGCCTGTCGGGGTTCCAGTCGCCCCCGAGATGGGTGCCGCCGGCCGCGCACTTGATGATGGCGACCGGCGCGTCGGTGTTCCGGCTGACCTTGCGGGCGAAGCTCAGCTCCGGGCCGACGACGCCATCGACCGGCTGGAGGTCGACCCAGCCGTCGGAGCGCACCTTGTTCTCCCGCCCTATGATGTAGGAGAAACGCACGGCGGGTTGGGGCGCTTCAAGCCCGGCGAAAGGCGGGAAACGCCCGATGTCCGCCACCTTGGAATCCGAGCCCACCATGTTGGACTGCCCGGCAAAGATGAAGACCCTCACCGGCTGCCTTTCGTCAGCCGCCGCCGCTGCGGACGAAAGAGAGTGGCCTGCGAGCACCGCGGCGAGAAAGACGAGGAGGGTTCGAGTCGGAGGTATCATGGGTTTTGGGGAAGATGGCTGGAATTCAGGCGCAACGCCAGCGCGGAACGCCGCCGCACCGCATTCATCGAGCATCGCCCAACTCCCGCAGCAGCATGATGGCGGCGTCCGCCATGGATTCGGCTCCACCGGGTTGGATGCGGGAGTTGACCGTCTCGTAGCTGCCCTCGGCGAAGGCCTTTTTCGTCGGGAGATAGCCGGGGGCGTCGTTGGCGAGTTCGATGACGAGCGTGGTCTCGAAGGGGGAGGCGGCGCGAATGGCGAGGCCGAGTTCGACGAAGACCTCGCCGGGCAGCGTGACGACGGCGACCTTTGGGCTGAGGCGGAAGGCCTGCACCTCCAGCGGGACGGTCGCGCCGTTGCCGCCCCGCGCCTGCGTGTCGATGATGGCGTAGGCCTTGACCTGTCCGAGGAAAGGGAGGTTGTCCTTCCCGATCTTCGCCATGTCCTTCCGCGCCTGCGCGACTTCGTCCTCCGTGTATTCCTGGAGCGGGACGTTGACGGTCGTCGAGCGCACGGCCAGCGCGGGCTCGCCGATGGGAGCAAGTCCGGGTAGCGCGACGGCCACCGTCTCGCCGAGCATCGCCCCGATCTCCTCGCAGCTCCGGCGGTCCTTTCGGGTGACGTCGATGTGGTTCAAGTCGCCGCAGGTGCCGGCCCCGAAGAGGGAGACGAAGTCCGGGCCGAGTGCCGTCCGCAGGTTCTTTTCCAGGAAGCGCGGGTAGTCGCCGGAATATTCGGTGCCGCCGGTCGTGTCGAGATGGAGGGCGAAGGAAACGATCCCCGCCGTCGGCGCGGGTTTCTCCCCCGGCTTCGAGAGGAGGACGAGGCCGACTCTGGGATCGGTCGGCCCGGCCACGCGGACGATGTTCGGGTTCTGCTGGCCGGGGTTGAAGCGCACCTCGCCGTCCTTCATGTGGAAGCGGCGGTTGAAGGAAAGCCGCTCCTCGCTGGCGTATCCCGCGGTAAGGTTGACCTCGGAAACGGCGGCATCCGCCTCCGTGATCGCCTTCACCAGCGCGGCGGTGAGTTGCGCGGGATAGTCGGTTTTCTCGTAGGAATCCTCGCCGTGTTCCTCGACCGCCCGCTCGTGGAACCAGTCGCGGAGAGCTCCGGCATACAGCGGACCCGTGTGCGAATGCGTGGCCGTGATCGCGATGTGTTCCTTGGGAATGCCCGTCGCCTTGCCTGCCGCGGCGCGCGCTTTGTCGGAGACCGCGCGGGTGACGCCGACGAGATCGCAGAAGACCAACGCCGCCTTGACCCCGCCCTGCTCGAAGACGACCGCCTTCGCCTTCAGCGGGTCCTTGATCCCCGTGCTCAGGCGCTCGGAGAAGTAGCCGCTCATCCGGTAGGGCACCGGCGGCGTGATGTCGACGACGGCGACACCCGCCTTCAGCGCTTCCGCGGGAGCGGGGCGCGCGGCGAGGCAGAGGGCGAGGAAAAGGAGCGCTTGCTTCATGTCTGCATGATCCGCGACCGACAGGGGATCGGCAAGCCCGCTTCCGGCTACTCGACCGTCTTGACCTTCGCGGTGACGAAAACGAGGACGCGGCGGTCGCGGGCGGCGGCGCGTTCCTCCTCCGTCCCGGCTTCCCCGGCGCGGGCCGCTTCGAGGCTGTGCATGGCCAGGAGCATCGACGTGCCGTCGGGCATGGTGACGGCGGTCTGGGTCTTCAGGGACTCGAACAGCGGCTGCTCCGAAGTCGAGGGTCCGGTGCCGTAGGTCAGGTCGCGGACATAGCGCACCAGCTCGGGGGCGATATTGAGTTCGATGATCCGTCCGTCGGCGGACATGACGGGATCCATTTCCACCGTGATGCCGACCGGGCGCATCTCGAAGGCGGTGGCGCCGACCGAGGTCGTGATTTTCAGGTCGCGGTCGATCGGGCCGTGCAACTCCTGCGGGATTTCGGAGGGATCGTATTCGGTCGGGTAGATGAATTCGCGCAGGGATTCCGCCTTCGTCCGCTGTCCGCTGCGGGTCAGGAGGGTGCTCGTCTCCAGCACGCGGGCCTCCCCCTTCGCGATGATGCCGTCGAGCCGCTGGCGGAGGGCGGTCGCGTCGCAGGTCTCGTTCAACTGCCGGGCCATGCGGCTGGCAAGGGCGGCGTCGACCTCGATGAATTCGGTGATGACGCTGATCTGGCGCGGGGTCTCGGGAGGCGGCGGCGGTCCCTCGTCGCCACCTCCCGCGAAGGGATCGTCAACCGACGCACCCGGCTCCTCCGGGGGAAAGCGTTCGTCGATCAGAGCCTGCGGATTCTTTCGGTAGCGCTTCAGGTCGGGATCGCTGAGGGCCAGGAGTTTCCGCGTGGAAAGGAAGCCGAGGACGCGCTTCCCTGCGCCGTTCTGCCCATGGGCGGGCGCGGGCGCGAAGACGCCGACCAACTCGGCCCCGCCGAACTTTGCGACGATGGCGGTTTGGACTTTCATCGAATGGAAAAGCGGCGCGGGCGTGGTCGAGACATCGTGGCCCCAGTCCTTCATGCCGTGGAATTCGACCAGCTCGGGCGCCAGATTGATATCGAGGTGAACGCCATCGGCCCCGATCACCGGATCGACCTCGAAGCTGTTGCCGACCGGGCGCATCTCGTAGGCGGTGGGCGTCGCCGGCGTCCGGATCTCGGCGCCCCGGTCGATGGGGCCGTTGAGTTTCTGCGGCAGTTCCGCCGGATCCCACTCGGTGGGGTAGATGAATTCGCGGATCGATTCGATTTTCGCCCGCTGGCCGCTCCGGGTCACGACATACGTGCTCTCGACCATCCGGGCCTCGCCCTTCACCGCCAATTCCTGGACGCTCTTGAGCAGGCCGGTCGCGTCGGCTTCCTTCTGGTACTCGCGCAGGAGCGGGGGCAGCGCGGTGTGATCGACCTCGTAGTATTCGACGAGCAGGCCGACTTGTCTCGGCAGCGACTCGAAGGGATCTTCGGCAAGGGCGGGTGAAAGGGGAAGGGTCGCAGCCAGCGCAAGCCAGCCCGGAAGGTGGGGGATCGGGTTCTTCATGGGGTCTCGGGGTACTGGGTTTGAGGCGCTAGTTTACAACGAATCGCCGGTTTCGGCGATGGAAATGAGGGCGCGCGCGGTCTACTCCACGACCTTCACCTTCGCGGTGACGAAAACGAGGACGCGGCGGTCGCGGACGGCGGCGCGTTCCTCCTCCGTCCCGGCTTCCCCGGCGCGGGCCGTCTCCAGGCTGTGCATGCCGAGGAGAAAGGCGGTGCCATCGGGCATGGCGATAGCGGTCTGGAGCTTCAGGGATTCGAAAAGGGGTTGCGGGCACACTGTGGGAAAGGTTCCGTAGGTCAGCATGCGGGAGAAACCAACAATCTCGGGGGCGAATTTCAGCTCGATCCATCTCCCCCCATCCCAAAGCGCATCCGCCTCGACCGTAGTGCCGATCGGCCGCATCTCGAAGGCGTTGCCCGTGGCCCTGGTTCCCGCCATGACGGGCTTGCCGTTCTTGTCGACGGCGCCCTGCACGATTTCCGGGGAGGTGTATTCGGTGGGATAGATAAACTCGCGGATGGATTCCGATTTCGCCCGATGTTCGGAGGTGGCCAGAAGCTCGTTGGACTCCAGAACCTTGGCCTCGCCGCCGGCGATCACCTGATCGAGGGCGAGACGGATGGCGGTGGCGTCGGAACAATCCTTCAACTCCCGGATGAGGCGCGCCCCGAGCGCCGCGTCCACTTCGATGAACTCCGTGAAGAGCCGGATCTGGGTCGACCGGTCGATCTCGAAGGATCCGTCGCCGTCGGGATCGGGTTCCGGCGAAGGCTCAGGAGTCGGCGACGCAGGTGCGCTATTTCCGGCCTCGGGCGGAGGGTTGCGGCGAAGTCTCTCCCACTCGGCGCGGGGAACGGAGGCCAGGCTGAGCGTCGTCGCGAAGCCGAGCCAGCGCTTTCCCTCTCCCTCCCGCGCGTGGAATTCCCGCGGCGTGAAAAGGCCAAGCAGTTCGCAGGTGCCCGGGTCGATCGTCACGGAGGTCACGGTCTTGGTGGCATGAAAAAGCGGTTGCGCCATGCGCTCCACGCCCTCGCCCCATTCGCTGGAACCGTGCGCGACGACAAGCTCCGGTGCGACCGACATTTGGATCGACTTCCCGCCAGGAGTAAAGGCGGGTTGGAACTCCAGGGTGTTTCCGACCGGTCGCATCTCGAAGGCTGTGGGCGTCGGAGGCGCAATCAGAGGAGGGATTCCGTCAACTTCCCCGTTCGCGGTTTTCACCACGTTCGGCGGATCATACTCCGTGGGATAGATGAACTCGCGGATCGATTCGATCTTCGCGCGTTGGCCGCTGCGGGTGGCGAGGTAGGTGCTCTCGACGAGGCGTGCCTCGCCTTTCCCCGCCATTTCCTGGAGGGTTGCGAGGAGGGCGTCCGCGTTGGGCGCGTTGTGGTATTCCCGGATGAGGGGCGGCAGCGCGGTGTGTTCGATCTCGTAGTATTCGACGAGCAGGCCGATCTGTTTCGGGATGTCGTCCCGGGCATCTTCGGCCCGGGCGTTGGAAAACGGAAGCGTCGCGGCCAGCGCAAGCCAGCCCGGAAGGTGGGGGATCGGGGTCTGCATCGTGTCTCGGGTTGCTTGAGCCCTTGCCGGCAAGCTACTCTGAGACGTTGGCGTTGGCGATTCTATTCGATCCTGCGGAATCCAGCGCCAGCAAGCCGACCGGGGCGTCGTCCGCCGTTCTGGTTCGCCTGCCAGTAATTACCGGTCGCGGTGTCAAGGCAGGTGAGCCAGCCGCCGGGGCCGTGGGCGAAGGTGTCGAGGCAGACGGCGTGCCCGACGCTGATGGGACGGCCGCCGGGCTGCCGGGTATGGCCGCAGATGAAGGTTTTCCCGGACTGATGCGGCTTCGATTTCTTGGGATCGAACGCCTCCCAGAAAATCTGGCCCGCCGCCAGCTGGGTGACGAGCGTTTGATTGGGAATCAGATTCGCGTGAATGA